>CALEMB010000092.1 GCA_937902805.1 uncultured Bacteroidales bacterium | reverse complement strand
CTTCCGATCTCGATCTTTCGCAGACGGATATGGATAGGATTAAACTATGGAAAAAGACCTCGAATGGCGGTTGGGACAGAGAAACAGAGTTTTCACCAGGTAGTTCGAGCAATGTGGTTGAAGATAAAAGCAGTGCCTTGATTATGTTGGTCTTGGACTGCACGACTTCGTTAGGAAATGATTTCTCGAGAATGCAATCTGGCGCGAAGAGTTTTGTGAACACTTTGTCCAATTCAACAAATTGATGAAAGTTAAGAACAAAAAGAAATAATCATTAAAAGTTGCGCCCGTCACGAATTAGGGATTGTATAATGAAGAAAATTTATGTAATGATAGTTGCAGTGGCTGCTTCGTGTTTGTTGTTATTGTCTGGATGCCAAAAAGTAACAGTGTCTGGTAAATTAAACGGCCATAAATATGTTGATTTAGGCTTGCCCAGCGGAACATTATGGGCGACTTGTAATGTGGGGGCAAGCAATCCAGAAGATGATGGAAATTATTATGCTTGGGGGGAGACAAGAACTAAAGGAGTTTATTATGGTTGGGATAATTACAAATATGGACAAGTTAACGATGGAGAGATTTTTTTGAATAAATATTGTAGTAATTCGGAATATGGTGTGAATGGTTTTACTGATAATTTGAGAAGGTTAGTGGCATCCGATGATGCAGCCACGGTGAATTGGGGAGAAGGATGGAGAACGCCAACGAATAATGAATTTTATGAACTTGTTTCAGAATGTTCATGGGAGGAAACAACTTATTGTGGAACTATAGGCATTTTGTTTACAGGGATTAATGGGAACTCTGTATTTTTGCCAACCCATGGTAATGAAGGTTATTGGTCAAGTATGCTTGATACGGAAAACCCATACTGCGCATGTTTTGTGTATCTGCATAGTGATTCGGATGGGGCTGTTTCATATGAGTTTGGAAGTTGTGGTCGTTGCGAAAAATGGCCAGTCCGACCAGTTTGCTCGTTACAATAATAATTGTTTCAATTATTGAAGGTCGTCTTTAAGCAGAGGGAGACGACTTTTGCTTCTCTCATCAACAGGTGGTGGTATTGTAGGTAGCCATTGTACATGAGTTACGGCATTTTTTATGCTTCCAGCCCCTCCATCAAAAACTTCCGCAAATGCAAATGGGTGATACCGTTGTCGTCGTTGCGGGTGACGAGTGGAGTCATTGAGATGACGTATTTCGGGTAGTTGTCTATGGCGCGGAGATTGCCAAAATTGCTTTTATAGAAGCAATTTTTAGTAAAATTGGCAGAAATTTGTTTTATGGAAGAAAAAATGTGCATCAAAAAAGCCTCCCAAAATTTTGAGAGGCTTTCTTGTTCTTAACTGAAATAATTACAACAACTTCTTCAGTTCTTCAATATCAGGCAAAGCATGTCGCAGTTCTTCCGGCATGTCGGTGGTTGTCTTATAGGTGGCCACACCATGTGCTTGGAAGATGAGGTATTTTCAGAAAAGCAGATCATCCCTCAATAAGTGCTAAAATTTCAAAAAATCTCCCTATAACAGTGCTTTTTTTATCAAAAATCTCCCTATATGAGGGATTTTTATTACTTTTGCCGCAAAATAAGGAGGAAATATGATTGACAACACTTTGATTGCCTATATGGAGGAGATGCTGCGCCAAACGCCGACGGACTTCGTGCGCTATATGGCCGACCGCATTGATTGGAACAGCCGATTGGTTGGTATTGTTGGGCCGCGAGGCGTGGGCAAGTCGACCATGCTGCTGCAACGTCTCAAGGCGCATCGTGAGAATGGATTTTGGCTTTATGTTTCGGCAGACCATACTTATTTCGCCAACCATAGTCTGGTGGATTTGGCGGACGACTTCGTGAAAGAGGGTGGCACCCATCTCTATATCGACGAGGCGCACAAATACCGCAATTGGTCACGAGAGTTGAAGCAGATTTATGACGTCCATCCTGATTTGCATGTTGTCTTCACAGGTTCTTCCGTGCTCGACATTACGAAAGGCGAGGCTGACCTCAGTCGCCGTGCCTTAATGTATTCCATGCAGGGATTGTCGTTTCGCGAGTATCTTGAACTGTTCCATGATGTGAAGACGGAAACATATTCCTTAGAAGAAATACTTTCGCATAAGGTTGAATTGCCTATTC
The DNA here is from genome assembly GCA_937902805.1 of uncultured Bacteroidales bacterium. Lineage (GTDB taxonomy): Bacteria > Bacteroidota > Bacteroidia > Bacteroidales > F082 > Limimorpha. The sequence goes on along the minus strand of CALEMB010000092.1, from coordinate 6,887 downwards.
CGCATCCTTTGCCTTTGTTCCGTGAGTATCTGGCTTTCGGCTATTATCCCTTCGCCAAGGAAAGCGGATTTGCCATCAGGATGGAGCAGATTATTTCGCAGACGATTGACTCTGATATTCCGCAATATGCTGATATGTTGGCATCTACGGCGCGAAAACTGAAACAAATGCTTGCGGTGATTGCGGAATTGGCACCTTACAAACCCAATGCCGATAGCCTCGCCACCGAGTTGCATATCAGCAAGAACAATGTGCCCGATTATTTGGTTTATCTCGAAAAGGCGGGAATGATTGGCTTGCTGCGCGACGATACTGGTGGTTTGCGTGGCTTGGGAAAAGTGGAAAAGGTGTATGTCGATAATCCGAGTTTGATGACGGTTTTGGCCAATGGAAGGCCCGAAATAGGCCACTTGCGTGAGACATTTTTCTACAATCAGATGCGGGTGATGCACAAAGTGCTTGCATCAAGGGAATCGGACTTCGTTGTCGATGATTATACTTTTGAGGTTGGTGGGCGCAATAAAGGGAAGAAGCAAATCCACGACATTCCCAATGGCATCGTTGTAAAAGACGACATTGAATTCGGCCACGGAATAATCGTTCCGCTATGGCATTTCGGCTTGACTTATTAACCTTTTGAGGCACAAATCACCACTCAAAATGTCCACATGACCCAAAAATTTGAGTGGCATTTTTGTGTTTACTCTGTCTTAATGCAGAAAGCTGCATACAAGGGAATAGACTTGATGCCATTGGCAAAACCAAAATTCTTGCTTGAAATGCGGTATCCTACGGAACAATCGTACTTTTTCTTGAAGTCATTCATGCTGATGGCTTTTACTTTTTTGCCTTTTTTAACCTCTACAGGAATTACCTCAAGTCCGTTTTGGATAATGAAATCCACCTCGCCAGTGTTTCCGTTTTTCCAGTACCGTAGAGCGATGCCGTTGGCAGTCAGTGCTTGTCCGACATAGTTTTCTGCTACTGATCCAAGGAAAGTGTTGTCGCTTTCAATGGATGATAGGAGTAGTTGGGCAGGAATCTCAGCTTTGGCGTTTAGCAATCCCACGTCCAACAGGTAAATCTTGAAATCGCTGTCGTCCTCTTGTGCTGAAATGGGGACAAAACCATGTGAAATCAGTTTGCAACGGAGTATGGCACCGGCTTGGAGCAACCATTCGATGGCCTCACCGAAAACTGCCGCCGTGCCGCCTTTTTGGGCCAGTTTGTATTGGAACTTCCTATTTTCCTTGGCGAGTTGCGAGGGAATGGAGTTGAAACACGCCCTAATCTTCACGGTGGTGGCAGGCTTGGCATATTTTCCCATGTCGGTATTGTAGCCAAGAAGGATGGATTGCTGTATCATCCTGGATTCGAGATAACTGTGGGTTTCGACATATTTAGAGATGCTTTCGGGCATTCCTCCAACAATCAGGTATTTTTGGTAAAGGTCCAACGCCATTGCGTGAACGGAGTCGGGCATAGGGGAGTCGGTTTCGTAATGCTTTTTAATGGTTTCGGCAAGGATGTGATGATCCATGGCCCAAAGGAATTCCTCGAAATCCATAGGGTAAAGCGTAAATTCGTCCACTTTCCCTACGGGATAGGAGAAAGGTTCGTCGTTTTCCTGATAGTTTCTTGATCCGTTTTCACTATTCCTTTCCCCTTTGTTGACGGCGATGCCCAACAAGCTTCCAGCTGCAGCGATGTCATATTCAGGGTGGTCTTCCTTGAAATACTTGAGGGCAAGCAAAGCTCGTTTACAGTCTTGAATCTCATCAAGAATAACCAATGTTTCATGAGGTAAGATCCTTATGTTGTACATTGACTCAAGATAGGCAATGATTTCCAAAGGCTCAATGGTCTTGCTCAGAAATTCCCTGATGTTCGGAACAAGGTCCAAGCTGATTCTAATGTAATTCTTGTAGTATTGTTTGCCGAACTCTTCTAGAATATACGACTTTCCAACTTGTCGCGCTCCATTCAAGACGAGGGGCTTATGGTCGATCTTGTTTTTCCAAGCAAGGAGTTCCTCAGTAATTTTCCTTTTCATGGTTTTGCCTATTTTGAGGGCAAAAATAATCAAAAACTATGAAATAGTCATAATAATTTTGATTTTTTCATAGTTTTTGATAAAAACTAACTACAAAAAAACGCCCCTCAAAATTTTGAGAGGCGTTTTCGATTCTTTAACCGAGATAACTCTTCAGGATCTTGCTGCGGCTGGTGTGTTTCAACCGGCGTATGGCCTTTTCCTTGATCTGGCGCACGCGCTCGCGCGTCAGGTCGAATTTCTCACCGATCTCTTCCAACGTCATCGGGTGGCTGCCGTTCAGCCCGAAATACAGGCGGACGACATCCTGCTCCCTCTGCGTCAGGGTGGAGATGGCTCGGTCAATTTCTTTGCGCAACGACTCATACAGAAGCTCGGTCTCAGGCGTCGGGGCCTCCTCGCTCTTCAGCACGTCGTACATGGTGTTGTCTTCATCCTGCACGAGCGGTGCGTCCATCGAGATGTGGCGACCGGCGTTCTTCATCGACTCTTTCACCTCCTGCTCCGTGATTTCCAGCACCTCGGCAATCTCCTCTGCATTGGGTTCACGCTCAAACTCTTGCTCTAACTTGGCGTAAGTCTTGTTGATTTTGTTGATGGAACCGATTTTGTTCAGGGGGAGACGGACAATACGGGATTGTTCGGCCAAAGCCTGTAGGATGGACTGACGAATCCACCACACGGCATAGGAAATGAACTTGAAACCTCTGGTTTCGTCGAAACGTTGTGCGGCTTTGATCAGACCCAAGTTGCCTTCGTTGATTAAGTCGGGAAGACTAAGGCCTTGGTTCTGATACTGTTTTGCTACGGAGACTACAAAGCGCAAGTTGGCCTTGGTGAGTTTTTCCAATGCGATTTTGTCGCCTTGCTTGATACGCTGGGCCAATTCAACCTCTTCTTCAGCCGAAATCAGCTCAACCTTACCAATCTCTTGCAGGTACTTGTCGAGAGACGCGGTCTCACGGTTCGTCACCTGCTTCGTAATCTTTAACTGCCTCATTTAAGTTTGTTTAGTTCTTTGAATATGTAAAAGCTGGCGGGCCTTGAAACCCGCCAGGATTCCTTTCGTTAATTAATGTCTGCGGGGACCGCCGTTGCCACTATGGTTGCCATTGCCATGACCACCACCAGGACGACCGTTACCATGACCGCCAGGACGCGGACCACCAGGACGTGGGCCGTTGCCGCCTTTCTTCTCCTCATAGCCTTCCGGCTTGGGGAGCAGGGCACGGTGCGACAAACGTAGCTTGCCGGTCTTTTCGTCGATTTCGATGAGCTTCACATCGATTTCGTCGCCTTCCTTCAGGCCCGTCTCTTCCATGGTCTCGTAACGCTTCCAGTCGATTTCGGAGATGTGGAGCAGGCCGTCCTTGTTGGGGATGATTTCCACAAAGGCACCAAAGGCCATGATGGAAACGATCTTGCCGTGGTAGACCTCGCCAACTTCGGGCACTTGCACGATGGCCTTGATCTTGGCCTTGCAAGCTTCGATGTCTTCCTTGTTCTGTGAGGCAATCTCCACGATACCCTTCTGCTCGTCTTCGGTGATGACGATGACAGTGTTGGTCTGCTTCTGCATCTCTTGGATGACCTTTCCACCAGGGCCGATGACGGCACCGATCATATCCTTCGGGATATACATGGTCTCGATGCGAGGCACGAACTCCTTGTAGTCGGAACGCGGCTCTGAGATGGTCTTGGCCATCTCGTCGAGGATGTGGAGGCGGCCTTGACGGGCTTGCTCCAAGGCTTCGGTCAGCACCTCGTAGGAGAGGCCATCGACCTTGATGTCCATCTGGCAGGCGGTGATACCGTCGCGGGTACCGGTGACCTTGAAGTCCATGTCGCCGAGGTGGTCCTCGTCGCCGAGGATGTCGGTGAGGATGGCGTATTTGCCGGTTTCGCTGTCAGAAATCATACCCATGGCCACGCCAGCGACGGGCTTGCGCATCGGCACGCCAGCGTCCATCAGGGCGAGGCAGCCACCGCACACGGAGGCCATAGAGGATGAACCGTTGGATTCGAGGATGTCGCTCACGATACGGATGGTGTAAGGCATAGTCTCGTCGTGCGGCACCATCGTCTTGAGGGCGCGCTCAGCAAGGTTGCCGTGACCGATTTCGCGGCGGCTGGTGCTGCGTGCAGCCTTGGCCTCGCCAGTGGCAAAGCCGGGGAAGTTGTAGTGCAGCGTGAAGTTCTTGGTGCCTTCCACCACGGCGCCGTCGAGGGTCTGCTCGTCGAGCTTGGTGCCGAGGGTGACGGTGACCAGAGCCTGGGTCTCACCACGGGTGAACACAGCCGAGCCGTGGGCCTTGGGCAGCACGTCGACTTCGGTCCAGATGGGACGCACCTCGTTGGTCTTACGGCCATCGAGGCGGATGCGCTCGTTGAGGACGGCGTTACGCACTGCCGAGCGTTCCACATCGTGGAAGTAACGCTTGGCGAGCGGTTTCACAGTCTCAAGTTCTTCTTCGGTATATTTTTCGAGATATTTGTCAAGGATGCCGCTGAAGGTCTCTTCGCGGAGGTGCTTGTCGGCGCAACCGGTGAGGGCGAAGTCGTAGCAAGGCTGGTAGCAGTTGGCTTCGATTTCGGCACGGAGGTTGTCGTCGTTCACCTCGTGGCAGTATTCGCGCTTGGCCTTGTTGACCTGTTCCATGAGCTCAATCTGAGCTTGGCATTGGATCTTGATGGCTTCGTGGGCGGCTTTCAGGGCGCCGAGCATCTCTTGTTCGCTCACTTCCTTGCATTCGCCTTCCACCATGCAGATGTCTTTCATGGAGGCGGCCACCATCAGTTCGAGGCGGGCTTCCTCCATCTGGGCGAAGGTCGGGTTAATGACGTATTCATCGCCGATGAGGGCCACGCGCACTTCCGAAATCGGGCCATGGAAGGGGATGTCGGACACGCAGATGGCGGCAGAGGCAGCCAAAGCTGCGAGGGCATCGGGGGTCTGGTCCTTGTCGTTCGACAGGAGGTTGACCTGCACGATGGTCTCGGCATGATAGTCATCGGGGAACAGCGGGCGCAAAGCGCGGTCGATGAGGCGCGAAATCAGCACTTCGTAGTCGGAGGGCTTGGCCTCGCGCTTGAAGAAACCGCCGGGGAACTTGCCCGTGGCGTAATATTTTTCCCTATAGTCAACAGACAGGGGGAAGAAATCGGTTTCGGGGGCTACTTCGGTAGCGGAGCAAACGGTGGCCAGGATGACGGTGTCGCCGCAACGCAGCACCACCGAACCATCGGCCTGTTTGGCGTAACGGCCGGTGTTGAGCGTAATCTCCTGACCGTTAGGCATGTGGATGGTTTGTGTAAATCCTTGTGGACCCATGATTCAAATGATTTTTTACTGTTTTCTCTTAGCTTGTTAACGTATTGATGGGCAATTTGATAAATAGCAAAAAAAGGCAATGTGAGATTGCCTTTTTCTGCTTTCGGTTGAGCAGGTGAAAGTATTACTTTCTGATGCCCAATTCCTTAATGATGTTACGGTATCTTTCGATGTCGGTTCTCTTCAAATAATCGAGAAGTTTTCTTCTCTTACCTACCAAGCCAACCAACGCACGTTTGGCCGCCACATCCTTGTGGTGAACTTTTGTCTGTTCAGTCAAATGCTTAATTCTGTAGGTGAACAAAGCGATTTGGCCTTCTGCTGAACCAGTATCGGCAGCGTTCTTGCCGTATTGGCTGAAAATCTCTGATTTCTTTTCTGCAGTTAAGTACATAATTTTCTTCTTTTTACACTAAATTTGTTGTTCTAAACGGGCTGCAAAGATACAACTTTTTTCTGAATGGTTGGGTTTTGCTGGAAAAAAACTTTAAATCTTGAGCAATAAGGCTTGTTCGATGGCCTTAATGGTCTTGTCGGGAATGTCGTATTCTTTCGCAAGTGTTGGCCATTTGCTGATGGCGGCAATTACCTTATTAATAATGTCATCGGCTTGTTTGATGTTGATGTTTTTTGCAAAAGTGAGAAGATCGCCGCGGGTGATGCCTTCCCATTTGCCATTGATGGACATTTGGTGCTTTGATGTCCAAGTGCCCGTGGGATTGTAAGCCCAAGATATATCGTATGCAGGGGAGAGCGACCATCTTCCTTGCCTGTCCATGAGGAACGAGATGTTTTTGGTGTGATCGTCTTGGTTTCGGGCAATCACGTTGAAAGCCATGCGACGGAACATTTCCTCGGCTTGGTTGTAAGGCAACCTCAATCGGCGCATCACTTGGAAAACCTGCTCGTAACTGTAGGCACGAAGCATTTTGTAGTCGTAGTGTGCAATGCCGCAAAGCGTTTGCATGTGGACTTTCTCGTTTCCGTTAACGCGATCGAAGCGACGGGTCATAAAATGGGCACGACCATTCTCTTCAATCAGGCGACATTCGGACATGTCGATACCCGCTTCGCGAGCCATAAGAGAATAGACGTATTCAATTCGTCCATAGTGTTTCGGGTCGCCAAGTTCAGCATTGGTCACGCCGTCCAATTTCAGGAGCCAATGCTGGAATCCTTCGGGTGCGTCAATTTGTCCGCTTCTTACTTCACCTGTTTCGTCATTGAATGCGATAACGGCTTTGGCGCGTTGTCCGCCCGCCGACGTGCCCACTCTTATGATGTTGGCGATGGCTTCTTTGGCGTCTTCGTGAAGGTTGGAGTCCAACTGTTTCTTTTGGTCGAGCACCTCTCGGGCAATTTCAACAAGAGAATCGATTTCCAATTGAGCGCCTCGTTCCAAATAGTTGTCTTGTGCAGGTACAAACTCCAATGCTCCCATGCTGCGCTTGCCTTGATAGCAAAGTCGCTCAATAGGGTTGGCAAATGTGCGCCCTACCGAAA
>CALEMB010000091.1 GCA_937902805.1 uncultured Bacteroidales bacterium | reverse complement strand
AGCACCGTTCCATTTAGGCGGCCTTTGACTACGTCGAATCTTCGATTTCGACAGGTTCAAGGACCTTGGTTTTTGACATTTTTTTCACAAAATCACCATACTTTAATACACATTCTTTGCTTTTTCCTAAATTTGCGGTCGCTTTTTACGACTCAAAAACACATTCTATATGTACAAAATCGAAAAACACCCTATTTTGGACATCCCGCAGGAAGACCTTGTGGAATTCCAATATGAAGGCAAGACCGTTAAAGGTCAGCGCGGCAAAACCATCGCCGCCGCCCTTCACCAAGCCGGTTATCCCGTTCACAGCCACTCGCTCGACGGTCGCAACCGAAGCCTCAACTGCGGAATCGGCAAGTGCGGTGCCTGCGAAATGCTGGTAGACGGCAAGATCCGCCGTATCTGCATCACCCTCGTCGACGGCGTCAAGGAAGTGCGCTCCATCAACAACGAGGCCAACGTCCTTCCCGAGCCCAAGGAGCAACTTCCGCGTGAGGTGAAGATCTACAAGACCCAAGTCGCCATCATCGGTGCCGGTCCCGCAGGTCTCGCCTGCCGCGAACAGCTGAACGCCTTTGGCATCAGCAACATCGTGGTCGACAACAACGCCCGCATTGGCGGACAGTTCAATATGCAGACTCACCAGTTCTTCTTCTTCGAGAAGGAGAAGAAATTTGGCGGCATGCGTGGCTTCGACATCGCCAAGACTTTGGCTGGCGACAACCACGAGGGCATCCTGCTGAACAACACTGTTTGGGATTTGCTGGAAGGCGGTCGTGTGGCCATCAAGAACATCGAAAACGGCGAAGTGGCCTACATCGACGCACAACATCTTGTGGTCGCCACAGGTGCTGTGCCTTTCATGCCGACCTTCGAGAACGACGACGTGCCGGGCGTTTACACCGCCGCCGTGTTCCAAAAGATGATGAACCAAGAGCACACCCTGCTGGGTAAGAAAGTCCTCACCGTGGGTGCTGGTAACATCGGCTACCTGACCTCTTATCAGGGCATGCAGGCTGGTGCCACCATCAAGGCCATCATTGAGGCTATGCCTCGCGAGGGTGGCTTCCCCGTGCAGGCCAACCGTGTGCGCCGTCTCGGCATCCCGATCATGACGGGCTACACCCTCGTGCGCGCCATCCCGAACAAGGAGCATACTGGCATCACCGGTGCCGTCATCGCCAAGTGCGAGAACTTCAAGGCCATCCCTGGCACGGAGCAAGTCATCGACGACATCGACATCATCAACATCTGCACCGGCCTCATCCCCGACAGCCAGCTGCTCGTCAAGGGTTATGAGGTCTTCGGTCGCAACACCTATGGTGCGGGCGACGCCATCCGCATCGGTGAAGGCACCAGCGCCGTGCTTCGTGGTAAGCAAGTGGCCTACGAGGTGGCCCAAGCCATTGGCGTGCGTTTCAACTACGACGACTATCTCGAGGTTTCGAGACAATATATCGACTCACAACAGCATCCCGTCAGGGTGTTGGAGAAGCCCAACCTGCCTACGCCCGAGCGCATGCAACTCAAGGCCTTCGTGCAAGCCGACTGCCTCTATGGTTTCGCTTGCAACCCCTGCTCGTTCAGCTGCCCGCAAGGTGCCATCAGCAAGCCTTCGACCAACAGCGTGCCGACCATCGACTACGACAAGTGTATCGGTTGTATGCTGTGCGTCTCCAGCTGCCCGGGTCTGGCCATCTTCGGCTATGACGTGAAGAAATCCACCTGCTTCCTGCCCATCGAATACGAAGCCCAGGAAGGCGCAGAGGTGTACCTTGTCGACAATGACGGCCAAAAGATTGGCGAAGGTGTCATCGAGAAGATCCTCAAGAAGTCGAACAAGACCAACGTGGCCCGCGTGAAAGCCCGTTCCTCACGCCCCTCTGGAGAGGCAAGTATGGTGTTCGAGTTAACGGATGTAAAGGGCTTTATCTTGAAAGACCGTTACAATGCCAACAAAGAGCTCACCACTCCCCTTCCCAAACATAAAGGTGCCGAGGGCGAAGGCGAGACTTACGTCTGCCACTGCGAGGACATCAAACTCGACCGCGTGTTGCGCGTCATCGGCAACCGCAAGACCATCTCCGTCGATGAGCTGAAGCACATCACCCGCATGGGTATGGGTCCCTGCCGCGGTAAGCGTTGTATCCCACGTGCCCGTCAGATCCTGCGTTCCTACGGCATTGAGCTGGTTGGCGACGCCACACCGCGTGCCCCGTTGTCGAACCAAGTCAGCCTCGGTGACCTCTACAACCCGCACACCAAAGAAGTCTTTGTCTTCCCCGAAATGAACGACGTGAAGAAAGAGCAGGTCGAGGTGTTCATCGCCGGTGGCGGTATCGCGGGCAGTGCCCTCTTCCGTTACTTCTCGGAAGCTGGCAAGAAGCCCGTGATGATCAACTACAGCCGTGGTGCCTCATGGCGCTGCATCGGTGGCGGCCGTCCGGCCTTCTCCAACCCCGACATTGCCGACATCGCCGTGCACAACCACGAGATCTTCAAGAACATGCAGAAGGAGCACAACATCAACTACCATCTGACGCATTACGTCAACTTGGTACACGATGAAGCCACCTATAAGTCACTCGACGCCTCGCGCGCCTGGAGCGATGCCTACATGATTGACCGCAAAGATTTCAAGAAGGAGATTTCACCGCTGTGGGACGACAGCAAGAAAACCTACAGCCACGCCTTGATCACCCGCGACTGCTGGCAAGCTACTCCTGGCCGCGTCATCGACTACATCCGTTGGATTGGCGTACAGCAAGGCGGACGTTACTTCGAGGACTGCGAGCTGCTCCACGTGCAGAAAGCCAATGGGCATTACATCGCTTTGGTGCGCAACCACGAAGGCGAGTTTATTGAATATACCTGCGACCACTTCGTCAACGCGATGGGCTGGGGTGCCGAGAAGTTCAACGATATGCTCGGTCTCGACACGGGTCTCTATCCGGTGAAGCACCAAGCTTTCATCACGCGCCGTCTGCCCATGATGGGACCCAATGGTGGCCCGCTCGACATGATCATCGACCGCCGTCACTACAAAGGCTTCAGTGCCGTCTACGGGCAGCAGTGGGCCCATACCGGCCAGATCATCGGCTGTGCCTCGCCTGACACCGATGCCTACGAGGCCCGTCAGAACATCAAGTACAACAGCAAGGAGTTCTTGGAGATTGTCTCTGAGGTCTTCGCCGAGTGGATTCCGAACCTCGGTGAGGTCAGCTTCCTCGCCTGCTGGGCGGGTCGTTACACCGAGCCGCGTTACATCGTCGACCCAGAGGTCGGTCTGCTCACGGGCTTGCGTGGCCACGGCTTCATGCTCGGCCAGTACCTCGCCAAGATTTATGTGGACAAGTACCTCGGTAAGAAAGTGCCTGGCTACATGAAGGATTTGGCCCTCTCTGGTCACGGACTGAGCGAGAACGCGTTCAAATAATTGACAATTGACAATTGAGAATTGAAAATTGAGAATTGAAAATTGAAAATTAGGGCTGTCGCGGTTTGCGGCAGCCCTAATTATTCACAATATATTTCCTTCGTCGCGTCACCGACGCTGACAAAACGTATTCCCTTCCTACCTCACCACAAACTTATTGCTCACCCCATTGTACTCATAAATGTAGATACCTGGGCGGTAACCGCTCACATTGATGTCAATCCATTCAGCATCGGGATTGAGGGTCTTGGTGTCCATCAAGACGCCTCTAGCGTCATAGATGTTCGTTCGTCGTAGCCATACCGTTGAGTCGTAGATGCCATACTATTACGCCCTAAATGCTTCGTAGTTGAGACCTCTGTTGTTCGGTTGTTATTCGGTTGTTGTTCGGTTGTTGTTCGGTTATTTACCGAAGAACAACCGAGTATGAAACGAACTTCATCCGAACAATGTTCGAACCATCTCGCTTGCATATACGAGGGAATGTGCTGTCATGTACGACGCATGGATATGCCAAGTACAGTGTATCCCCTGTTCAACGGTATGCGAACCCTGATTCATCTCACCACGAATTTACAGGTTGTGTCGCCAATGCTGATGAAATACATTCCCTGGGGCAGGTTGGTCACATCAATCCGTTGGGTCTCTGCGGTAATGACACCTGACATTAGGGTTTGGCCCATTACATTGCTAATGCAATAGGTTTGGGTTGGGTGAGACGCAAAATTTTGCGTCTCTACAACGAGGACACCATGGGTCGGGTTAGGATAAACGGTTAAGGTCCCTGAGCCTGTCGAAGGGCCGTCTTCCTCAATACCGTTGTGCCATTCTTCGTAGACCTCGTCGCAGTCGCGGTCGCCGTATTTGAACACCAGTTCGCCATTGCGCCAATAGCAACGCATACCATCCACACGGTAGTCCTTGCCGCGCGTCATCAGTTTTTCGGGGAAGAAACTGGTCAGGTGGCCGATGCCGCACACGATGGTGCCGTTGAAGAGATCGTTTTCATCGCTCACAATCAGCATTTTATACAGGCATCCTTCGTATTCTTGATACTCAACAGTGTCCACATGCATGGTAATGCTTTCCAGTCCCACCTTGATCTCCCATTCATCGCCGGCCTCAGCCCCGAAATCGTATAGCGGCGTAAACTCCTCCAAATCCTTGTTCCACCAATACACCACACCATCTTCCTCATAGAGGTATTCGCGTGTCACCTCGGAGTGCTCATTCTTATCATACAAGGTGTTCGTACGGATGATGATGACCACTTCCTTACCGCTGACGGTCGTATCGGCGGCATATTGCAGATGTTGGTAGGTAATGCCGCCATCTTCCCTCTGGATTTCGTAGTACCATTCCGTTCCGACAAAAGGATAGTTAACCTCAATCTCGCCGAACACAGGGAAGCCGTCGTTGGTATTGTCCAAGTCATATTCCCAACGGTGAACCATGGCAAGTACCGTAGGATACTGCTCCACCAAGGCTTCCGCACCAGTATTCAAGGCTTGGACCAAATCGTGGCCGAATTGCACGCTGTCAAGCGACCATTCACCAAAATAAGTGGTAGGCCAGAAAGCGCAGGAATGTTGCAGCGGTTCGCCTTGGCTTACGCCAACATGGTTTTCCAAAACACCCAACCAATAGCAATCGCTGAAATGGTCGGTTTCTTGCTGATTGTAAGCGATGGCTCCCTTGAATTCCTCTCCAGTAATCACCTCGCCTGCGTTATACACATTTTGGATGGTGCAGTCACCGATATTCTCGCCACCACCAATAATGCCGCCTGCATATATGGGCGCACTCACCGAGCCTCTGTTGAACGCATTCACAATATAAACATGACCTGCCTCTCTCGATCCTAAAATGCCTCCGGCGGCTCCTTGTTCCTCACTCTCCATCACCACATCACCGAGATTGCCACATTCAATGATACAAAGCTTTCCCCAAGCCTGCCCAATATGGCCAACAATGCCGCCAACACTTTCCTCGCCAGTTGCGTTTTCAGGACGATGGCAAGTCACCGTTGAATAATTATAGCAGTGTTGGATATGGGATGGAATATACCCATGATTCATAAAATACCATCCAACAATGCCACCACATAATCTTGTACTAGACACATCTGCATAGTTCTGGCAATCTCTTATATCACAATTACCCTCATTAGCACAACGAATACCGCCAATAATTCCACCAACAATGCCATTCTGGGTACCTTCTATGTTGCTGATCCGACCAGTCTCATTATTGACACATTCCGCTATAGAAGTATAGTTTATTATTCCTGCCAAACCACCAGCAGCTATTCCAATAACTTTTTGATTATTCGAGCATCTCACAATCGTCCCATACCACATTTGACCAACAATACCACCAGCAGAACCTCCTTGAACATAAAAGCCTTCAGCTGTGCCACTCGTCACACAGCCATCAATCACATAAGGCACTCTTTTATACAATTCGTTGACTTGTCCCACAACACCACCAGCAAACAAAGGCGCTTCCACCTTCACAGCCTCCCTAACTTGACACGCCATGATAGAGTATGTCTGAATGCTTATTCCCTGTTCTCCGTAAGTGTAACCCGCCATGCCTATCAAACCACCCGCAATACCATTTTGATTGTTGGTTGAGGCGCGGCCATCGTATATGCTGCAATTGTAAATGTTCGTCAGTCCAGCGTAACCCACAAGCGTGCCCACATATTTTCCATTTCCACTGACATAACATTGCACCAGTCGGACATTGCTGATTTCGGCGCCATTGGTGCAACCGAAGAGACCGCCCACAGGCTGCGTGTCACCATTGGTGATGGTTTGGTGCATATTCAAAATGGTTTTGGCATCACCCCAACCATCAAAATGTCCCGTGAAAGGATGCTCGGGTGTCCCTATGGAAATCCATTGCTGAATACCGCCATCACAATTGGCCAGATTGATATTCTCCATAATCTTGTAATAGGCATCTCCACCTGTGCCATTGTTGGTTTGCTGGGCGAGTAAAGCCAACTGATTCGAAGTATAAATCTGATATGGGTTCTCTTCGGTACCGTCGCCACCTCCGTAGGATTCAGCCACAGTGCCGTCCCAGCAATAGCCTTGTTCATCACAATCGTATGCACCAAGGTGCAACACCATCTCGCCGTCAACAAGATAGCAGCGCAAATAATCGAGATACGCCCCACACACAAATTCATTAGAGCATGCCCAAGAATTAGGGAACAAACCTACTGCTCCAATGCCTTCGATGATGCGTCCCCCTCCAAAGAAAAACACCTCAGCACTATAGTTGTTGTCACCAATTAAGGGTATAACGGTTTGAACACGATAAGTACGGCCTTCCAAAGCAACCTCTTCAACAGACTGCACCTGACACTCAAAAGAGCAGGAATCGATGTCGCAATACCACGATTCACCTGCCTCAGCATTGAAGTCATATAGTGTCGTAAAATTTTGAATAGTCTGGTTATACCAATACACCACGCCGTTGTCTTCACAGACAAACTGTTTGTCGCCATTGCCACCCAAATACTGGGGCGAGATGACGCTACAGATGTGGCCTTGGATAATCGTGTCGCCCAACACTTCCATGTGGAAATAAGTGGTTGGGCTGCCCATGAAGGAAGCGACATTGAAATACCACTCCGCGCCTTGGGGAGCGAAAGTGCCTTGCTGCGCCACACCGCCGAGGGCGAAGGCAGCCAAAATTGCTAAAGTTAATGTTAATTTTTTCATAGCTCTAATTATTTGATTGTTATTTATTTGTTATTCAGTTTTATGGATTGCTTCTATTATGGATTGCTTCGTTCCTCGCAATGACGCGAAGCGCGTCATACAGCATTGACGATTTCCTCAAAACTCCGCGTGTCTTCGCCAAGGTTCATCTTCATCTGCTTGATGCGGGTCTTACGTTTGTAGTAGGACTCTGTCTGGGTATCCAAGAGGATGGAGATCACCTGGTTGGAGAAACCGTTCTTGGAGAGGCAGCAGATGCGCACGTCCCACTTGCCCAACTTAGGATAAAGTTCGAGGAGACGCTGCGAGAAGCCGTCATAGACCAAATCGGTAAGGCTGATGAAGTCGGCCCAGTCGTCGTCCGAGAGGTTGAAACTCATTGAGTCGGCAGTCACCTGCTCACCGAGGCCTTGCGCGGTAGCGTAGACCTTGTTGCGCCCCATGATCTTGCTGGTCATCAGCAGGTCTTTCTGCGAAAGGGTCTGCCTGTCGCGGCGCAGGTCGTCGTTGGTGCGGATGAGGTTCTCCATGTCGCTCACCAACTCATGGATGCGGTTTTGGTCACGCTCCACCTGGCTGCGGAACTGCTCCATGGCTAATTTATGGTCGCTCACTTTCTTCCTTACAATCAGCGCAATGACCAGCATAGCGATTACCGCTGCGGCGATGATGAGCCAAAGCTTTAGACTGCGGTTGCGGAGCAAAAGTTCCATTTCGCTCTTTTGGGCTTTCAGCTCGTACTCGGCTTTGAGGCGTTGCAGGTTATCTGAGGCGTGCTCCTTGTCGCTCTGCATCATGCTTTGCGTGAAAAGGTCTTGGTATTCCATAGCTTTCACCAAGTCGCCTTCGTTGTAGGCTATGGCATACAGCGTTTGATACACCGACATCTTCAGGCCGGCACGCTCGCTGCGGAGGGCGGCATTGAGATAAGGTTTAGCTTCTTCATAGTTTTTTGTGTAATAATACAGTACGCCCATCGTCATGTTGGCGATGTCGGTGTTGTTGTCGTCAAGCTCGCCCTCCAGTGCGCGTCTGACGCAGGTCATAGCCTCGGGGTAATTGCCCACAGGCAGATAGTAGTCGCGACCCATCTCAAGGTAGATGTCGCTCTGCATCGGCTTATCATTTAATAAGGTGGCGATGCTGAAGGCTGTGTCGTAGTAGTGTTTGGCCTGGTTGAACTGTTCCAACATCTTCGCCACGCGGCCGCAGTTGCGCATAGCGGTCATCACTTCAACGGAGTCGTTCACCTGACGGAAGCACTCAATCGCCTCGCGGTGCATCGTGAGCGCATCCTCGAAGAGACCGTGCTTGTTGTACATCGCGCCAAGGTTGTCTTTGAGTTGGCCTTCCAAAAGGATGGTCTTTTCGTCCGTCGCACCCTTGCCGAGAATGTTGAGAGCTTGAAGGAAGCACTCAGCGGCTTCTTCCGAGAGGCGTTGCTGTCGCAGTCCGGTGCCTTCTTCGTATAAGGTACGCGCACGCTCATAGCGTTTTTCCGGCGTGTCGCACGAGACCATCGCGAGCAACAGGGCCAGGGTTGTTAGAATCAGGGATTTCAGTTTTGTTTTCATAGGCTTCTCCTTTTTCTTGACTCGGGACTTCGGGACACGGGACGCGAGACTGGTCTTGTCCCGTGTCCCAAAGTCTTGTGTCTCGTGTCTGACATTGCAAAAATATACAGAAAAAACGCTTGTCAAGAGGTTTTCAAGGCCTCCCAAAGTTTTGTCCCTATGATTTTCGATTGTCCGATTTTAAGACATTGGTTTTCAAGAATATAAAATTTATAGGGACAAAATTTTGTCCCTATGATTTTTTCTCGATTTTGGTAGATTTAGGCGAAAAACGATTACATAAAATATGTTACATAAAATGTGTAACATAAAATATGTAATCGTATACATAAAAATCGACCGCCTATAGATTCCATTCTGGAATGACATAGGC
>CALEMB010000090.1 GCA_937902805.1 uncultured Bacteroidales bacterium | reverse complement strand
ATAGTGCGGATTTTGACCATATCAAAAATGAAAATGACTAAATGACTAAATGACTTGGTTTTGTACTTTGTATTTCCATGAAAAAAGTTGAATGGTTTTTACTATAACCCTGCCATAGGTTGAATGATTTTCTCTTAACCCTTCTTTTTCTTGAATATGCTCCACGGAAAGCCGTTCAATCATATTTAGGGGTTGCGGTGCAAAGGTACATGCTCCTTCTTGAATCTCCAAATTTTCGAGGGGCTTGTACTTCTCTAATGAACGTAGTTAAACAAAATACACATGGCAAAATACGGTTTTCATAATAATAACGCACTTGAAATACGAAAAACAACGATGATAATGGGGAAAACATGAAAATTACTATGCGGTAAATTTACACTTTGGATAGTTGGAGCAACCGTAGAAGTTGCCGTATCTGCCGTGGCGGAGGACAAGTGTGCCGCCGCATTGGGGGCAAATGCCAGTGGCTATTTTGCTTTCCGTTTTGTACTTGGCAGCATAGACGTTCCTTACATGGGTGCGGTCATCCACTTGATCCCTAACGTTCTTTTGGGTTAAACAGTTGACCATATGGGCAACATCGGCATCGGAAAGACAGGGAAAACCGGGGCTCATTAAGCCTTTCTCGGACTTGTCTCCCGGAAAACTGCTCGGAAATACAGATCAGCATTTTTTGCCATACCCATATACCAAAAAAGAGAGCGACCTTTTTAGTCGCCCTCATTATCCATACTCCAAACAGGAGCCGAATCCACACGCTTCTAGGCAAAAGCACCCGAGGCGTTTAGCAATTACAGATCAAAATAACCGAAGCCAGCGATGGCCTTCAGCATCTGATCCACGTAGTCCCACGAGGTGCTCGACCAATGGAAACCGAGGTGGTGCAGGACATTGCATGTGTAGCGGTTGTCACGCTCGATAATGGCGGCCTTTTGTCCGTGGGTGACATCCTGGTAGGCCAGAACGGCTGAAAGCAACTTGGCCTTTTCAGGGTCTTGTCCAGCCTCATCAATGGCCTTCTCGAATTCGGCATTTTCAACAAAGCGTATCTCCCTGCCCACCTTCGCCATAAGCTGGAGCACATCGCCCAACAATTCTGTGTGGTTGTTGAAAGGCTGGAAGACGGTACACTCCTTAGGCGTCGCTGCGAGGGTCACCACAGCCTTGGCCGTCTGGTCGATGGGTGACATCTCGGTCAGCTCGTCATAGCTGTCGTAGGGGCAGCAGCCCAGCACGTGGAACACCTTCAGACGTCCCATGTAGCTGTTGCTGTTGAAGTTGGCCTGGAACTCACCGTCGTAACTGCGTGGCGCGAGATTACCCACACGCATCACCTTGGCACTCAGGCCGTGATGAGCAACGGCATCGAGCACCGCACGCTCGGCCAGGAACTTGGAGTTGATATAACGGTTGTCGAGGAACTGTCCGAACCACAGCTTGCGCTCGTCAAGCTTGGGCACCTGCTCGCCGTCTTTATGGATAATCCATACCTCACCCACAGAGGTCGTGGAGATATGCACCAGTCGGGCACCGGTCTTCAGACAGAACTGCACGCAGCGTTGTGCACCGCCTATATTCACATCCTCAATGTCGGTTCCCTTGGAGAAGTGCTTCACGTTGGCGGCGCAGTTGAAGACAGTGTCGATATGGTGGTCAACGTTGATTTCCTGCGTCACGTCGGCATTCACCACAAAGAGACGGGTGCCGAAGAGCTCCTTGAATGACTTCTCAAAATAGTAGAACAGCAGGTTCTTGAGACGATGCTCGGCTGTCGGCAGGTCATTGCCGCGAACGAGACAGGTGATAGTTGTGGCATCGGAATCGATGAGCTCGCGTAGCACATGGATGCCCAAGTAGCCGGTGGCACCGGTAAGGAGGACATGGCCCAGCTGTTGGCGCTCGCCTTTGAGGAACGTCTCCATATTGTTCCGCTGCAGGATGGCGTCGATGCCGGAGTAGTCAAACTTGGTTATATTGACGTCGGTCTCTTCTGTGGGAGCCTCGCCACTCACGAACTGTGCCAACATACGCGGCGTAGGATGGGTGAACACGTCGCCATAAATCACGTGGTAGCCAGCCTTGTCGCACTCGATAATCACCCTGGTCACCATGAGTGAAGTACCGCCCAACTCGAAGAAGTTGTCGGTGGCACTCACCTTGTCCATCGACAGGATGTCGCCAAAGATCTTGGCAAACATGCGCTCCTGTTCGTTCTGTGGCTCCACATATTCGTGGTCGGCAGCCTGGATGACGGGAGCCGGCAGTGCCTTGCGGTTCACCTTCTGGTTCTGGTTCAGCGGGATGGCGTCAATCTGCATGGTGGCGGCAGGAATCATGTAGGACGGTTTCTGTTTGCCGATGAAGGCGTTCAGCTCCTTGACGTCCACCTGCTCGTCGCTGACGATATAGGCTGCAATGTACTTGCCGCCGTTCTCGTAGTCGAAGGCCTGGACGGTGGCATCCTTGATGCCTGGGTACTCACGGATGACAGCCTCCACCTCCTTCAGCTCGATGCGGAAGCCACGAATCTTAACCTGTCCGTCACGACGCCCCACAAACTGGATATTGCCATCAGCCAGATAGCGCACGATGTCGCCCGTACGATAGACACGGCTGTATTTCTCGTCGGTCGTAAACGGATTTGTCAGATAGGTCTCTGCGGTCTTCTCAGGGCGGTTCAGATAGCCACGGCTTACCTGCGGGCCACTCACCCAAAGCTCACCTACGGCACCTACCGGCAGACGATTCAGCTGCTTATCAACGATATACAAGCGGAAATTGTCAAGCGGCTTGCCGATGGGGGCGTTCTGCTCAAACTCCTTCAACGGGTATGTGGTAGTGAAGATCGTACATTCCGTAGGACCATAGCCGTTGTGCAGTTGATATGCAGTGGGCGGTGTGAGCGGCAGGATTTTCTCGCCACCCACGGAGAGATGTCGCAGCGAATGGTTGTCGAAGTTCATCGCAAACTGACAGCCCACCTGTGTGGTCATGAACGAATGGGTAATACCTTCATGGTTGAAATACTCGTTCAGGTCGGGCAGGTTGAGACGGATGTCCTCGCCAATGATATAGACTGTAGCGCCACAGGTCAAGGCGGAGTACATATCCATCATGCAGGCATCGAAGCCGTAGCTGGCGTATGCGGCCACCTTGTCGCTTGGTTGCAGTCCGTAGTAACGATGGTACCAGTGGCAGAAACATACCAGGTTGCCATGTTCCAACTGACAACCCTTGGGCGTACCTGTAGAACCTGAGGTATAGAGCATAATAAACAGCGACGACGGCGTAATGTCTGCCTTTACAGGTACCGTGGCAGCAGGCAGGGCGGCGATGTCCTTGGTCAGCAGCACCTTGCCTTGGTATTCATTTACGATGGGACGCAATTCCTCGTCGGCAATGAGTAATTTAGCACTTGCATCCTGCATCATGAAGTTCAGGCGCTCAGCGGGATAGCTGGGGTCCAGAGGCTGGTAGGCGCAACCGGCTTTCAGCACACCTATTGAAGCCACTACCATCCATTCGCTACGTGGAATCAGGATAGACACCACATCCTCCTTGCCGAGACCCAGCGACTGGACGTACTGGGCTATACGCTCCGACTGTTCGTCGACCTGCTTATAGGTCAGACGGATGTCGTGATAGACCATAGCGATATTGTCGGGATGCAGTTCAACCTGACGGCGGAAGAGAGACACAACAGTCTGTGTGTTGTCGTAATCGACATCGTTCTGGTTGAAGCTGTCAAGCAATGCAACCTGTTTGTCATCGAGCAGCGACACGTTCTTCAGCGGTGCTGCGGGATTGCTGATAAAGGCATTGGCAGCGTTGCTGATGGACTGTGCCAGACATTCCATCAACTCGTGGCTGTAGCGTCCATTGTCGTACTGCAAGCAGATGCTCGGCTTTCCCGACTCGTCGTTCATGATGAAGAAGGCGATGCGGAACTTTGGCGTGTCCGACTCGAAGGTCTCAACAGCTATCGTCTCACCTTTATACTTATAATCGTCAATAATGCCCATCTGGTAGGCGAACATGATTTCTGCAGTGAGGTCGTAGTCGGAAGCGATGCGTGTAAACGGATAAGTCTCGTGCTGCAACGTCTCGTCGAAGTTCTTGCTGGTTTCGTTGATAAACTCCATGACACTCTGCTCACCAATGGTGGCGCTCAGTGCCAGCGTATTGACGAACATGCCGACGGTGTTGCTGATGCGCAAGTCAGAACGTCCGTTACTGATGGTGGTGATGCACAGCTGCTCGTTGTTGGCAAAGCGTGACAGTGCATAGAAGGTGGCAGCAAGGATGTGGTGTGCCGGAGAGATGTTGTGCTGACGACAGAAGTTGTCGATGGCAGTGAAATCCAACGGCGTATACAAGGTACCTAAGGTGCCTTGCTCCTTGGGATTGGTCAGGTCGGCTGGGACCTCGGTCACGCCTTCCACCTTGCCCAAACGCTCTTGGAAGAAGTTTTGTGCAGCGGCAAATTCCTCACTGCTTTCAGCGGCTTTCTGTGCTGCCACGAAGTCGGCGTAGGTGTAGGTCTCAGATTCAATCTCCTTGCCGTTGAGCAGGTCAAACATCTGCGACAGAAGCAGGTCGAAGGAGCCACCATCGATGACGAGGTGATGGATGTCCATCATCAGATATACCCACTCCTCGGTGGTGACAATCTCCGCACGGTAGAGCGGTCCTTGCCTCAGGTTGAAGGGCTTGACGAACTCCCACTTGTAATGGGGTATGTCTTCCTCCTTGCACTGGCTTTGGGCAATCTCTACAGGTTGCTCAAGGTCCACAATCTGGATAATTTCAGACCCTGCACTTCCAAAATGCGCCTGCAGCTGAGGATGCGTCTTGACGAGGGTCTCCACAGCCTTGGTCAGCAACTTGATATCCACATCTTTGGGGAAACGAATAAGGACTGGCGTGTTATATATAGTGGATTCGGGGTTCTTGATGGAATCCACATAAACACCCATCTGAGCGTACGACAACGGAATGTTGCTCATGTCGGCATGGGCCGTCCCTGCTTCCTCCTGTTTTGCAGCGCCTCCACTCATCAGTGCATTTAAGATCTCGTTCTCAATGCTTTGTACACTACCAGACTTGGCCAAAGCCTTGGAATCCAAGGTCACGCCAAAGCGCTTGTTGATCTGGATGGCCACCTTGATGGCCATGATGGAGGTCAGGCCAACATAGCCCAATATCGTCGTTACGCCAAACTCCTCGGTATTGATGATTTGTGCGATGATACTGTGGATTTCCTTTTCCAGCACATTCATCGGGATGTTGCTCTCCACAACCTCTTCCGCTTTCTTTTCGGGCTTCGGCAAGGCTTTCTTATTCACCTTCTGATTTTGGTTGAGCGGAATCTTGTCGATTTGCATCGTCACGGCGGGTACCATGTAGGGCGGTTTCTCTTCCATGATGAAGTCGTTCAACGCCTTGACATCAATGGTCTCATCGGAAACGATATAGGCGGCGATAAACTTACCACCATTCTCGTAGTCAAACGCCTGCACGGTGACATCCTTGATGCCCGGGAACTGGCGGATGACCGCCTCGACTTCCGTGAGTTCGATGCGGAAACCGCGAATCTTCACCTGTCCGTCGCGACGGCCTACAAACTGGATGTTTCCGTCAGGCAGGTAGCGCACAATGTCGCCAGTGCGGTAGCAGCGACCCCAAGGTGTCTCAACGAATGACTCGGCCGTCTTCTCTGGACGATTCAGATAGCCTCGTCCCACTTGAGGACCATTGACCCAAAGCTCACCGGCAGCGCCTACAGGTAATCTATGTCCGTATGCATCCATGATGTACAGATGCATATTCTCCACAGCCTTTCCGATGGGGATGTTCTGCAATTTCTCCTTCACAGCAAATCCCGTCACATAACAGATACTCTCCGAAGGACCATAGCCGTTCAGGAGCAAATAGGGCGGCGGGGTGACATCTGCCAGTTTCTCACCACCTGTGATAAAGGCCTTCAGCGAGTGATTGTCGATATCGTTGACAAAAGAACGTGCCACCTGTGTCGTCATAAACGTATGGGTGATGCCGTTCTGTTCGAAATAGTCGTTCAAGGCGATGAGGTCAAGACGGATCTCCTCAGGAATGATATAGACGGTAGCACCCAAGAGGAGCGGTGGCCATAATTCCAACAAACAAGCATCAAAACCGTAACTGGCATACGCTCCTACCCTACTATCGGCTTCGACATGCAGTGCATGTTCATGCATGTGGCAGAAAGCCACCATATTCCGATGCTCAAGTTGACATCCCTTGGGTACTCCTGTAGAGCCACTGGTGTAGATCATCGTAAAGAGACTCTCGGGCTTGGGGCCATCAAGGGCCTTAGAATCCTTCAGGTTCTCAATGTCTTTAGTGAGCAACACTTCACCTTTGTATTCATCCACGATGGAACAGAGTTCCTCGTCGGCTATCAGCAGCCTGGAGGCCGTATCCTGCATCATGAAGTTCAGACGCTCAGCGGGATAGCTCGGGTCGAGCGGCTGATAAGCACAGCCTGCCTTCAGCACACCCAGCGAGGCAATGGCCATCCATTCCGAGCGGGCTATCAAAATAGCTACAACGTCCTCAAGTCCTAATCCTTTTGATGCGATATAAGTTGCAATGCGATCGCTCATGTCATCCAGTTCGGCGTATGTGAACCGCTTGTCCTTGAAGACCACAGCCGTCTTGTCGGGCGTGGCCTTGGCTTGACGGCGGAACAGTGAAACGATGGTTTGTGTGTTGTCGTAAGGATTGTCAGTTTGGTTGAAACTGTCGAGCAGCTCCACTTGCGAAGCCGTTGTGACGTCAATGTCGCGCAGGTTAGCTTGACAGAGGAAACCTCCCAAGGTGGCCTCGTAGCTCTCCACGAACTGACTGACCAGCGCCTCGGAGTATTTGCTAGAGTTGTATTCTGCCCTGACATAATATTGATTGCCAACGGTATAGGCCGTCAGACAGAATGGTGCTTCCTCGTTGTGCTTGCGGAGTTGTATGGCCTCCATGGGCTTGCCCATCAGTTCAGTGTAATCAAGCAAGAGTCCGTACCACACAAAGATGGAGTTGCTTTGCAGGTTGAGGTCGGCCATCAAGTCGGTATAGTCATAGATGTCGTGCTTGCGGCAGCCGTCCATCTGTTCTTGGTTGGCTTTCAGGAAGTCAAGCACGGTGGTTTCGTCAGTAAACTTGGAATACACAGGCAGCGTCTTCACCGTCATGCCAACGGAATGCTGGAACTTCGGTTCGGTGCGGCCGTCGTAGACCGTGGTAAACAGCGCCTCCTGCTCGTTGTTGTATTTGGCCAACAGGTAGGCATACGCTCCTGTGAAAAAGGTGCTTTTTTTGATGTCGTTGTCCTTGCAGAAGGCATCCACACGATCCGTGTCAATATTGAGGATGCGGACCAAATGGGCATCCGATTGTCCAGGAATTTCGCGGTCGGGGAGGAGTTGGGTAAACGTGTCACCGCAGTCGAAGTTTTGGGCGTACCATTGTTTGCCTTCCTCGAAGGCGGGCGTTTTGCGCATCTCGGCTTCGGCAAGGGCCAGTTCCCGCATCGACATTTCCTCGGGAGCGAGCGTGCCGCCGTTGTAAGCCGTCTCCACATCGCGAATGATAACATTGTATGAGGTTCCGTCGCTGATGATATGATGCATATCGAAAAGCCAATAGACATGTTCCGCGTCACGCATCACTTTGGTACGGAACAGTCTGCCGCCATTAAGCTGGAACGGTTCGATGAATTTCTGTTTCTCGGCCTCAAGGTCTGTAACTTGTTCGACGGTAAGACTAAACTCCTCCTTTTCCATATCAACGGACTGGAAGGGCTCTCCTTCGTCATTTACCCCAATACGCGTGAAGAAAGTGGGATGAGCCTTTATCGTCGTCTCGATAGCGCGACACAAGCGGTCGGCATCAATGCTACCGTCAAAAACAAAGAGATAGGGTAGGTTGTAAAAAACCTCATTTTCATGGCTTACGCATTCCGCATAGATGCCATATTGAGATCTTGATAAGGGAGCAATTGCATCATTTGTTGCTTTCATATTGTATCTTTATTGATGAATTCGTTGGAGAATAGAAGGGACAAAAATAGTAAAAAAAAATGGGAAAGCAAAAACATGGCGGGAAAGATTCAAAAAATTTAGTATATGGTAAACACTAATCTCGGGCACGGCTTGAAACGAACCGTGTTCATCGAGAAACCGTAGCGATGGTAGCACTGCAGGACAGAAAACAAAAGCTTTGGTGCAGCGAGAAACTCCTTGGCGGAAATTGAGATGACGATGCTTCCCCATCCATAAGACCATACAGACGGCGAAAAGATGCGCTTACGTATATTTTTAGATAAATATGACCTTACTTTTCTTGCCAATACTTATCATACAAACCTTTCAGCCGCACAGTAATCACGGCCATCACATCGGCAAATGGAAGAGACTCCTTCCACTGGATCTTCTTCAGGAACACCTCCCAACGCTTCAGGCGCACTTCATCGGTGCAAAAATCATCATTGAACAATTGCAGATTGGCGTTATAAACCAGCTCACGATTGTCGAAGGTGGCTTTAATGGCCTCGTACAGCATTTCGTCGTCAAGTTCCTTGGTGGTGAGAATCTGGTAGCAATCGAAGAAGTCCTTCATGCGGCTGTTGTTGACATCACGCTCCACCATGGCGTGGAATTTTTCAGCTACGACAGTTTCCATTGAATAGGCTTTGATGTTGATGCCGGGGACATCCTGAAGCAGCAACGGGAAATCAACAGAAACTGGACCAGGGGTCACCACATCGCCGAAGCCGATGTCCATCGACATGGGATAGACGATGGTGTCCATCTGGGCAGTGACGAAGAAACGAGTCCCAGAATATTCCTTTTCGACGGTAATCGGCTCAGAGCGGAGGCCCTCGACATCGAAGGTGACACCGTCTTCCTCACATTCGATGCTCAGTATCTCGCGGAATACCTTCTCCAGATGCTCACGGTCGCGACTGATGCGCCGAGCCATGAAGTCGATGTCGATGGTGGGTCGGGTCTCCAAACCATTGAGCGCATAGAGCAGCGAGCCGCCCTTCAGGAGGAAGTTCTCGCGGTATGGGCTCACCGACACACGGTATAACAGGCGCTCGTTGAAATAACGAGCCAACAGATACATATATTTGTAGCCTGATGAGTTCATCAGATTGAGCAACTTGGTCTTGACAGACTTGCCGTAGTTCTTGATAGGTTTTGTCATTCTATTGCAATTTCAAGGTAGTTATTCATCACTTTTGTCAGTCGCAGTTTTTGCGCATATTCGGAGAGACGGCTGAGGTTACGTTCTTTCAGGCGGGCATAGCTGCGGATTACCTCGGCGCACACATCCAGTCCCACTTTATTGCGGTATTTCACGGCATCGCATACGCTGCGCTCCAAATCAGTCATGCGCACCTGAAATCCAGAGATATCTTTCTGCTCGATGCCAAACTCAAGGTTCTCCTTTTTCCAGTAATAGAGATTGATGGGCAATTCTTCGGGAAGCACCACTTTTCGTTTGGCTTCGATGGCGATGCAAAAGGCAGGCGGAACGGTGGTGCAAAGCTGATGGTGCATCCATGCGGTGTAGAGACAGACGATGCCACCAGGCACAATTCGTTCTACATCAATCATGGTGTTGAGCATGGCCGTCGGCTTGGCATATACGCCATGACGCAGCCGCACTATATCACCTTTACTAACCGCTCGACGCAGTCGCTCATACTCGGCTCTTCCCTCCAAATCCTTTGTGGAGATGACGCCGCCTTTAGATGCTATATGTTCAGAGACTGTTTCCATATACAATCGTTTTTCAGCTGCAAAGGTAGTGCATTTTTCTTTATTTCGTTACTTTTGAACGGAGAATTTTGATAATCTCCGTAGAAAATACATATTTTTCCATATAAAAGTAATTGCAGAATAGGCAGAAAAAGAAAAGAATAAAGTACTTCTATTCGTCCCATTAGCAGAGGTTGACACGAAATGTCTGGCGAACCATTGGCAAAAGAAAAACCCTAACCGTCAATCGGTTAGGGTCTCTTTTTCTTTGGTGCCCCGAACAGGAGTCGAACCTGCACACCTCTCGATATACGCACCTGAAACGTACGCGTCTACCAATTCCGCCATCGGGGCTTTGGTGATGGTGCCCAGGACAAGAGTCGAACTTGCATGCCGTAATCGGCACTACCCCCTCAAAGTAGCGTGTCTACCAATTTCACCACCTGGGCTCAAAATCGGCTGCAAAGATACAGCTTTTTTCAATACCACAACCACTTTGAGAAATTTTTTACCAATTTTTTTCTTCGCATTGCTTAATTTCTTATTTTTGAAGCCTTTAAAATCTCATTATTATGCTTACAGAAAAAGACCTTCAGCAGCTTTCGGAACGCAACATCACCGAAAATCAAGTAATACAGCAAGTTGCCCAACTCAAGAGAGGCACACAATATGTCCAACTAATGCGCCCCGCCACCCTCGGCGACGGCATCTTGCACCTCGACGAAGAGCAGGTGAACATGATGACGGCTGTCTTCGATGCCGACAAGGAGTTCTACCAATTCACCAAGTTCGTCCCCGCTTCAGGCGCCGCCTCCCGCATGTTCAAAGACCTGTTTGCCTTTGCCGAAAGCGGTGAGGAGACCAAGTTCACCGACATCTTCTTCGCCCACATCCACAGCTTCGCCTTCTTTGACGACCTCAACGAGGCCGCAAATCGGATGTACGGCAGCGACATCGACACCTTATTAAAAGAAGGCCGCAAGGTTGACGTGGTGAATGCCCTGCTCTTGGACGACGGCTTGAACTACGGCAAGCTACCTAAGGCATTGCTGAAGTTCCACCGTTATGAGGGTTTCAACCGTTTGGCATTGGAAGAGCATCTGGTGGAAGCCGCCCGTTACGCCACCGACAACGAAGGCTTGGCTAGACTACATTTCACCGTGTCGCCCGAACATGAAGCGCCTTTCAAAAAGACCGTCGATGCGCTGAAAGACAGCTATGAGAAGAAATATGGCGTGCGCTACGACATCACCTATTCCTGCCAAAAGCCTTCCACCGATACCGTGGCCATTGACGCCAACGGAGAATTGTTCCGTGAGGCAAATGGCAAGATTTTGTTCCGCCCTGGAGGCCACGGCGCACTTATTGAGAACCTCAACGACCTCAGTGAGGAAATCGTCTTCGTGAAAAACATCGACAACATCGTTCCAGAGAGCAAAGCCGAGACCACCATTGTATATAAAAAGGTGTTGGCGGGTCTCCTACTCCACCTGCAGCAGCGCACTTTCGACTACCTTGAGAGGCTGGATGAGGGTGCCGTCAACGTAGAAGAACTTGAAGAAATCATCGCCTTCGCCAAGGAGCAGCTGATGGTTGAAATCCCCGACTTCGTGAAGGATTACAACAACATCGAAAAGATCGACTACCTCTATAACAAGCTCAACCGCCCAATGCGCATCTGCGGCATGGTGAAGAACGAAGGCGAACCTGGCGGCGGTCCCTTCTGGGTGAAGAACCTGGATGACGAGGTGTCGCTACAAATCATCGAGTCATCACAAATCGACCACAAGAACGCCCAACAGGAAGCCATCTTCCAAGGTTCGACCCACTTCAACCCCGTCGACCTCGTTTGCGGCTGCTGGAACTACAAGGGCGAGGCCTTCAACCTGACGGATTATGTAGACACCAACACAGGCTTTGTCTCCAACAAGTCGAAGGACGGCCGCGAGCTGAAAGCCCTAGAACTGCCCGGCCTCTGGAACGGCGCCATGGCCGACTGGATCACGGTGTTCGTCGAAGTGCCCATCGAGACCTTCAACCCTGTGAAGACGGTGAACGACCTTTTGAAGCCGATGCATAACTAAATGAAAAATGGTGCCAGGCACCATTTTTCATTTTCCTTCCCTAAACCGCACAATCGCCTCGATAATCTCGTCGTTGTCATCAGAGATTGTGAGTATCATATTCTTATATAGCCCCCTATCGCTTAGGTCTTTAAGAAACGTATATGCAGGCATGACGTTGGTGAAGTAATCTTTGCCCATGAAAATCATCGGGCTGGCATAGCCTTCGCTCTCGTAGTGGTTTTGGCCCGCGTCTTGGAAAATCTCCTGCATCGTGCCTGCGCTGCCGGGCGTATAGATGATGCCGCCCTTGGCGATGGTGACGACACCATCCTCGCGCACACTGTTGTCAAAATATTTGGCAATGTGGGTGGCAAAAGGCGTGGTTGGCTCGTGACCATAATAATAGGTCGGGAGGGCAAGGCTACGATAGTCCGTTTCCATTGGGAAACGTTCCATCACCTCGAAGGACCGACGCAGCCAGCCTTCGTCCTTGTAGGTCGGTGATGGAATGAGCTTAGCTATGGCTTCCTCCACCTCGGCCTCACTCCTACCCGCCATCCAAGCGCCGAGATGTGCGGCTTCCATGGCACCCGGGCCACCTCCTGTGACCATCAAGCGCCCCATCTCCGTCAGTTTCTTGCTCAAAAACACGATTTGGCGGTATTGTGGGTCGTCGCGCCGCTTGGCATGGCCGCCCATAACGCCGATGACATCTTTCTCTTCATATAAATCAAGCATTTTGTAGAGTTGATGCGTGATGAAATGGTCGTGCAGAGCACGTGACAAGGTCTCCAACACTTCATGACCACGTTTGCCTTGGGCGATATAATGCTGATAGACTTTCGTGTCATAACAATTTGCGAAGGTGGATTCATCGTGATAATCATAGCCTTCATACAGCTTCTTGCTGTCATACAACTTCTTAATATAGGTATCGAAAGGCTTGCCCAACTTGCGGACATAGACGCCGAAGTCTTCGTTGGCAATGATTTCCAACACACGATGTACGATGCCAGCAGCATCCAAACCGTACTTGTGCATCAAAGCGAGAGCACGCCCCGACTCGCCGAAGCGGTCGTCCATGCCAATGCGGCACACGCGGATGGGGTGGTTTTCGGCCAAAAACTCCGTCACGGCACTGCCCAGACCACCAGCGATTTGATGCTCCTCAATGGTAAAGATCATGCGGGTCTCCTCTGCAGCCTTGTTGAGAATATCGCCATCCAACGGCTTGATGGTGTGCATGTTGATGACGCGGACGGAGACATTCAGACGCTCCAACATGTGAGCGGCTTCCAGGGCTTCCCACACCTCGTGACCCGTGGCGACAAGGGTAATATCCAAGCCATCACGCATCAGCTGCGCCTTCCCAATCTCAAACTCCTGGTTCTCGTCGGTAAAATCGGGCATGGCTTCGCGGCCGAAGCGCACATAAACGGGGCCCTTGCACTCCAAGATGGCCTTCTCAGTGGCGATTTTGGCTTGAGTGGCGTCGCATGGCGAGATGACGGTCATGTTGGGCAGCACACGCATGGTGGCGATGTCTTCCAAAGCCTGGTGCGTGGCGCCGTCGGGGCCGACCGAGACGCCGGCATGGGCACCGCCGATGACGACATGCACGTTGTTGTAACACACCGAGACACGAATCTGGTCGTTGGCGCGGTGTGCAGCAAACACGCCGTAGGTGCTAAACACAGGTATCTTACCACTCAATGCCAAGCCTGCGGCCGTCGCCACGGCATCCTGCTCGGCAATGCCCATGGAGAAAAAGCGCTCGGGAAACGCCTCTGCAAAGAGGTTCATCCCTACCGAATTGGTAATATCAGCACCCAAGCCGACAACACGGCTGTCCTTTTGCGCTGCAGCGAGAACGCCCTCACCGAAACCTGTTTTTGTGGGTTTGTTGCCTTTATTTTGGTATTCCATAATCTATGACTCGGGACACGGGACTGCGGGACACGGGACTAAAGACTCGCGTCTCGCGTCCCGAAGTCTCGTGTCAATTACATAATTCATTTAAAAACACGGGCAATTGTTCCTTGGTCGGGACCTTGCCGTGCCATTGGTTGTTGTTTTCTATCGATGGAACGCCTTTGCCCATGATAGTATCCGCGATGATGACCGTAGGTCTACCTTGTTCTTTATCAGCCATCTCCAAGGCCATCTTGATTTGACTCATATCGTGACCGTCAATCTCAATGACATACCAGCCAAAGGCCGTCCATTTGTCACGCAGCGGGTCGATGTCCATCACCTTCTCGGTGCCGCCATCAATTTGCAAGCGGTTGCGGTCGATGATGGCGCAGAGGTTATCCACTTCGTGATGCGCTGCCGCCATAGCCGACTCCCATACGCTCCCCTCCTGCTGCTCGCCATCGCCCATGATGCAAAAGACGCGGTTCACGGTCCCTGAGCCTGCCGAAGGGCCACCCATCTTGGCCGCCAATGCCATGCCCATAGCCACACCTAAACCTTGTCCGAGACTCCCTGAGCAGGTTTCCAAACCCGGCAAACGGAACTCATAACTCGGATGCCCTTGCAGACGGCTGCCTAACTTACGCAAAGTCAGCATTTCCTCTTCAGGAAAATACCCAGCAGCAGCCAATGTCGCATACAACACCGGAGCCGTATGTCCGATGGAAAGCACCACTTTGTCGCGGCCTTCCCAATCAGGACATTTTGGGTCATGACGCAAATGGTTGAAATACAACACTGTGAAAATGTCAGCCAAATCAAGAGAGCCACCCGTATGTCCCGAACCAGCCTCCGCCAAGGCGGTCAATATCAGTTCACGAATATGTTTCGCTTTTGCTTCCAAATCCATCATATCAATGCGATTAAATCTTTGACAACGAAATAAATACAAACGCAGGCATAAATCAATTTAATGCCTGTACCCAGCAGGAAACCCACAAAAGAGCCCAAGGCTGAGCGCCAAGCCAGGTGGTCTTCGGTGCCGACAGACTTTTCACCAATGTAGGCTCCAATGAAAGGCCCCAACAGCACGGCGATGAAGCCTATCGGGAAAATAAAGGTAACGAGAAGACCCAATATCAGCCCTATCGTGCTACCACGCACACCCGCTTTGGTACCACCTAGTTTCTTGGTGCCCCAAATGGGGACCACATAGTCCACAGTGAAGACCGCCACCCCGACGATGCCCATGATCACCAAAAAACGGGTGGTATAGTCAATGCCATCAACGAATGACAGGACCAACAAGGCCAGAAAACTGAACGGCGTTCCTGCGATGCCAGGCACTATAGCACCCACCAATCCAATGAGAACCAGCACGATAACGATGACAATAAGCACGTATGTCATAGTGATTTGTATTTGCTGCGAAAATAATAAAAAACAGCGGTTTTGTTTGATTTTTTAAAATATCGTCCTACATTTGCACAATTAAACCTTTTCGCCTATGAAGCGGCTGCTACTTCTCATATTCCTAATCATTTCAACTTCAACGCTTTTCGCCTACGACTTTATCCACATTATGGGTGGTCGCGCTGCGGCAATGGGTGGCTCTTCCGTAGCTTCGCAAGGCTTGTGGGCTATGCAAAACAATCCCGCAGGCATGGCCAACCTTGACAAAATCAGTTTCGGCCTATACTACGAAAACCGCTGGCTACTACCCGAGACAGCTTACAAATGCGGTGCCTTTGCTCTGCCTATCAAAAAGGTAG
This sequence comes from uncultured Bacteroidales bacterium, assembly GCA_937902805.1. Taxonomy (GTDB): domain Bacteria; phylum Bacteroidota; class Bacteroidia; order Bacteroidales; family F082; genus Limimorpha. The sequence continues at coordinate 2,858 of CALEMB010000090.1, read as the reverse complement.
GCTGTTTGGGCGTGAGTTTCAACCAATTCGGCTCGTCGAAATACAATGAGAACAAAATCGGTCTCGCCTACGCCAAGGATTTCGGGCGTTATCTTCAGATTGGACTGCAACTCGACTATCTCTTGCTGAAAGTTGGCAACGACTACGGCACTTACCATGCTTTCACTTTTGAATTGGGCATACAATCACACGTCACTGATAAACTGACGTTGGGTACCTACATTTTCAACCCCGTGAGCTTCAAATTCAAGCAGACCTTGAATCACGAGAAACTGCCCATCGTGTTTCGCTTCGGACTGGCTTACCAGTTCACCAAGGACTTCGTCGGGCTATGCGAAATCGAGAAAAACACCGAGCGTAGCGGCGTCAGCCTGCGTGGCGGTCTGGAATACGAGGTCTTAAAGAACTTCTTCATCCGCGCTGGCGTGCAATCCAACCCGGGCATCCTGAGTTTCGGGCTCGGTTACGGCATCCGTTTCGCACAAATCAACGTGGCGGCACAATTGCACAATGAGTTAGGCGCATCCCTTCAAGTTGGCATGATTTTCAGCATCGGAAAGTGACATGAAACGTCTGGCTCTCCTCATATTATCCTTGCTTTTCATCTCGCTTGCGAAAGCGCAAATCGCCATCGACACGCTCAGCACCGATGCTTTGAACACATTGCTCATCGAACAAGTGGAACGCATGGCCGAAGACATTGACGAAGACCTCAACTATGAGGAGCTACTGGACAATTATATCTTCCTCAGCGACAACCCCGTCAACCTCAACAGCGATGATATGGTACAACTCTTGGAGCTGCATCTCATCAATGCGTTCCAATATGAGGAGCTGCAGGTATACCGCCGCTATTATGGCGATTTCTTGTTTCTTGACGAGTTGGCGACGGTGGAAGGCTTCGACGAACAGACTATCGAGATTATCCGACCTTTGGTTTGCGTCGGGAAAGACAGTAGCAAGGACAAAATTACTTTTAAAAAGTTGGGGCGTTATGGCAAGCACCAACTATTGGGCCGCTACGAGCAGGTTCTTGAAAAGCAACAAGGTTATCTGCCCGCCACCGACTCTGCGTTGCTGGCCAAGTCCAACTCGCGCTATCTCGGCTGTCCGCAGAAGCTACAGTTCCGATACAGCTATAATTACAGGGACCAAATCCGGGCGAGCGTTGTGGTGGAGAAAGATGCCGGCGAGATGTTCTTCACCGACAAGGTCAGCGACACGATTAAAGCCTTATTGGGCAAGAAATACAGCCGGGGCTTCGACTTCATCGGCTTCCACCTTTACGCCAAGGACCTAGGCATCGTGAAAGCCGCCGTGTTGGGCGACTACCAGCTGTCGTTCGGTCAAGGCCTGACGCTGTGGTCGGGCTTGACTTTCGGCAAGGCGGGCGCAGGCATCAGCGTGATGAAACGAGGACGGGGCCTCTCGCCAAAGAGTTCGGCCTGCGAATATGCCTTTATGCGTGGTGCTGCCGTCACCCTCGGCAAAGGCCCTTTCAGCGGCACGATGTTCTACTCCAACCGCTTGGTGGACGCCAACGTCAACGTCACTGACACTTTGGACAACGAAGCCGAATATATCAGCAGCCTGCAAGAAACGGGCTATCATCGCACCATCGGTGAATTGTTAGACCGCCATGCTATACGGCAACAGATTGTGGGCGGACATCTATCCTTTGCCATTGCCCATTTCGAGGTCGGCTATACCGCACACCATACTTGGCTCAGCGTGCCGCTCGAGCTCAGACCCAGCCACTACAACCAGTTCTATTTCCAAGGCCGGCAACTCACCGACCAAGGCATCGACTTCAAGTATGTGAAAGACAAGGTGGCCGTATTCGGCGAGGTAGCCATGAGTATTAACCACGACAGTAAGGACCCTGAGCCTGTCGAAGGGCCAGCACAAACACAGACGGGCATTTCGACCCTTCGGCAAGCTCAGGGTTCAACGACCCTCGGCCTTGCAGGATTGGCAGGAATAACCTTTAAGCCCGCTGGATTTTTGAATTTCACCCTGATGTACCGCGATTATGGCAAGATGTACCAAAACCTCTATTCCAATGCCTTTGGCGAAGGCAGTCGCAACCAAGGGCAGCGTGGCATCTACCTGGGCGTGGAGGTGGCGCCGGCACCCTATTGGAACATCATGGCCTACATGGACCAGTTCCAGTTCACCTGGCTAACCTCACAAGTCAACGCGCCCAGCCGTGGTCATGATTATTATTTGCGCGTCAGCCACAGCTTCAACCGCAGCGTCAACGCCTACCTGCAGTTCCGCTCGAAGACCAAGATGAAGAACTCCACTGACGGACAAGTCTTCAGCCACTACCCCATCTTCTACACCAAGAACACGGTGCGTTTCAACATCAGCTACCAGATTGTGGGTGACCTCCATTGCAGCAACAAGGCGGAATACGCCCACTACCGCAACGAAGACGGCACCAACGAGCACGGCTACTTCCTCTGTCAGGACATCACCTACAAACCTGAAAAACTGCCTTTCAGCCTCATCTTCCGCTATGCCATCTTCGATGCCAAAGACTACAACGCCCGAATCTATGCCTACGAAAACGATGTGCTTTACAATTTCAGCGCGCCCGCCTTGTATGGCAAAGGCATGAGATTCTATCTATTAGGCAAAGTGAAACTGTTCAATTCATTGACCCTCTACGCTCGCATCGGGCGCACCATCTACAGCGACCGCGACGTCATCGGCAGCGGCCTGACGCAGATTGAGGGGAACCATAAGACGGATTTGAAGGTGGAGGCGATTTGGAAATTGTAGAATCTGGGAGGAAACTGAGAGGAAACTGAGAGGAATCACAGTGTTACCTCGGAGTTACCTTAGAGTACCTA
>CALEMB010000089.1 GCA_937902805.1 uncultured Bacteroidales bacterium | reverse complement strand
AATGGTGTAATGCAGGTTGACTGTGTTTCTGAAATGCAAAATTCACTATCTTTGCGGCATGATTTTATCATCCACCATGAAGAATACGGATTTTCCAACCATAACAACCGTTGAGCAAGCCGCCATAAGCCCCTCAAGCGCTTTTGCCCCGAAAAATCCCAACGAATGGAAATAATTACTATCTTTGCCCCAAATTTTCGAAAAGCAAATGCAAACCGTACTCTATCCCCTGAAGTTTAAGCCCATCTTCAAAGACAAAATCTGGGGCGGAAGAAAAATCAAGGAAGTCCTTGGCGTGGACTATGGCCCGCTGCCTAATTGTGGCGAAGTGTGGCTGCTGTCGGGCGTTTGGGACGAACAGAGCGAAATCGCCAACGGTGACTTCGAAGGTGACGAAATCAACGACTTGGTGGAGACCTTCATGGGCGACCTCGTCGGTGAGAGCGTCTTCGACAAATACGGCGAACAGTTCCCGCTGCTGCTGAAAATCATCGACGCCAACGACTGGCTCTCGGTGCAGGTGCACCCCGACGACGAGCTGGCCGAAAAACGAGGCCTGGGCAACGGCAAGACCGAGATGTGGTACGTGATGCAGGCCGACAAGGATGCCGAACTCGTCATGGGCTTCAACCGCGAGATGACGCGGATGGATTATACCAACGTCTTGAAAGACAATACGCTGCAATCTGTCCTCAACCACGAGCAGGTGAATAAGGACGATGTCTTTTTCATTCCTGCCGGACGTGTTCATGCCCTCGGCCCGGGCATCATGGTGGCCGAAATCCAGCAGACCAGCGACACCACCTATCGCATCTACGACTGGGACCGTATCGACGTGGCCGGAATGCGCCGCGAGTTGCACATCCCGCAGTCGGTGGAAGCGATTGACGGCACGATGCCCGATAAGTACAAAATTGAAGTGGAGAACGTGATGAATCACACCGTCCCCGTCGTTGATTGCCAGTACTTTGTGACCAACCTCCTCCAGCTGCAAGGCGAGATGGAAAAGTACTACGCCAACCTCGATTCTTTTGTGATTTTGATGCCTTTGGAAGGATTTTTTACGCTGAATTGGGAAAATGGCTCGGTATTTGTAAGCACAGGAGAATGTGTCCTCGTCCCGAACGTCATCAACAAGGTGGCCATCAGGGCGGAGAAATATTGCAAACTGCTGGAGGTGTATTGCCAGTTAGAGGAAAGTTGAGAGTTGCTGAGCGATGAAAATTGAAAATTGAGAATTGAAAATTGAAAATAGATCG
>CALEMB010000088.1 GCA_937902805.1 uncultured Bacteroidales bacterium | reverse complement strand
TCTTTTTCCATCTTTCGTTACGTTTTGTTGTAACGCTTTTTCAGGACAAGACAGAACGTCAATAAAAAAAGGAGGTCGAATGACCTCCTTTTTTTTGTGCTTCGCTTTGCGTCATTGCGAGGAGGAACGACGAAGCAAATCGAAGATTAGCTATGCTGAATGCAGAGCATTTCGACGAAGTCAATCCAGGCCATAAAACGCCTGCTCTTTATGGATTGCTTCGTACCTCGCAATGACGCGAAGCGGCAGTCCGACGCAAAGCGAGTATAAAACCTACTGCTCCAGGCGACGACTAGCAATATCCCTAGCTAAATACACCGCCATACGGTAGGAATCGGGCAAAGCCTTGTTCGTGTTGACAATGTCGAAGGCAGGTCCATGCATGGGCGCGGCACACACCACAGGCAAGCCTGCCCAATAGCAAGCGCAACCTCCCAAAGCCATCAACTTGAGCGGAAAGACACCTTGGTCGTAATACATAGCCAACACTGCATCATACTTTTTCCACTGCCCTTTGAGGAAGAGCTGCGACACCGAGAAGGGACCAAATGCCATCACGCCTTTGCGCTGTACCTCGGCAATAGCCTTCAGCACCTTGTCGTCGTCACCAGCGTCCACACGAGGATTGAGACCCATGACGGCAATCTTAGGCGCACTGATGCCAAAGTCCTTCTTCAAGGTCTCTGATAACGTGGTCATCTTGCCGACAAGGAAAGGGACATCGATTTGGGCGAGTGCCTTCTCCAAAGGCAGGTCGTCGGTGGCCAAGGCGATGCGCATTATGTCGTTCACCATCATCCGCAACGGCGCGGAGTCCTTGAAATGCGAGAAAAGGTAATTCAGGTTGCTCATCCCCACCACAGGACTGTCAGGCGCCATCACCAAGGCATCGACAAGGCCCGTACGCAGGTCCTCGACAGCTTTCTTCATCGACACCACCGACATCTCCGTCGAAAGCTCTGAAGCCGCTCCAGGCTCGATTTTCAACTCGTTCTCAACGATATTGATGATGTTGAACTTGCCCTGACTGGCTTGCCGCACATCACGCGTCAAGGCGTAATTGGGCGAGTCCATGCCGAAGTTCTTCTTGTAGTAGGCAAACGCCTTGGATTGGCCATACAAGATGGGTGTCAGCATCTCGAACATACGGGCGTCGGCAAAAGTCTTCAGCATGACCTCGTAGCCAATGCCATTAAAGTCGCCCTGGCTTAACGCCACTCGCGGTAGTTGATGGGTGGGGGCATTTTCCATAGTTATCAATTTTTTTACAACGCTGAAATTCAACGTGAAATTAGCCCTCAAAGTTAAACAATAAAATAAATAAACAAGAAAAAAGTGGTGTTTTTTACAAAAAAAGTGCTTTTTCGAAGCCTTGCATGATGATTCTCGTCGCCCCAACCTGCGATTTGAGATAGTTTCGGCACGTCGCGGAAGCCTGGGCACAAAACGCTTCGTCGTCCATCAGGCGCAACGCTATGGCTTCCAGCTCGGTGGCATTGTGGACAGGGAAGGCACCCTGCAAGGCCACCAAGTCCACAGCTTCCTTGAAGCTCTTGTATTTCGGCCCGAAAATCACGGGGCAGCCGAAAGTGACAGGTTCCTGGATATTGTGGATGTTCACACCGAAGCCGCCACCGATATACACGAAGCGGGCATATTGGTAGAGTTGGGAGAGGATGCCTATTGTATTAATGATTAATACCTTTGTCGAGTGGCCCTCCGACCCTTCGACATGCTCAGGGCTCAGGGACCTTAACTGGTCCGCATCCAATTCGGTATAGCATTGGCTGTCAGGGAACATGGCCTTGATTTGTGCCACATGGCTCTCGGAGATGTCGTGCGGAGCAATAATGAGGCAATAATCCTCGGGCAAACGGGACGCAAATGCCAACCAAAGACGTTCATCGGGTGGCCAGGTGCTACCTGCGATGATGCATTTGCGGCCTGCAATGAAATGCTCCACCTCGGGGAAAGACTTGGCCTGTTCGGCAATAGCTGCCACGCGGTCGAAACGCGTGTCGCCACACACCGTGACATTGTCCATGCCGCAACTTTTAAGGCTTTCTGCCGTGGCTTCATCTTGCACGAAGAAATGGTCCACTGTCTTCAGCTGCTTGCAGAACCAACTGCCATACCAGCGGAAGAAATAACTGTCGGGCTTGAGGATAAGGGCGATATAGAACAGTGGAATACCAGCCTCTTCCAAAGCCCTCATATAGTTGAACCAAAACTCATACTTGACGAAAAACGCGGCCACAAAATGATGGCGTTGCACCCATACCTTGGCGTGGCTTGGCGTGTCGGTGGGCAGATAAAGGACTTCATCCGCCAAGGGATAATTCTTTCTCACCTCATATCCTGACGGGGAAAAGAATGACAGCAGAATCTTGAACTCGGGATGCGTCTGTTTTATAGCCTCAATGACCGGTCTGCCTTGTTCAAACTCGCCCAACGACGCGGCATGGAACCAGATCCATTGGGATGAATCAGGTCCCTGAGCCCTGAGTTTATCGAAGGGTCGAAGGGCCGGCTCATTATTTGTCGGGCTCTTCAACCCTTCGACAGGCTCAGGGTCCAGAGACCCTTGGCTTTTGCGCCCTTCCACCCACAGCCGTGCCTTGGCATAGCCAAACATAGCCGCCACTCGCACACCGAGCGAATAAAGACAAACGCTTATGGTATAGAAAACACGCACTCCTATTAATTATAATAGTAGTTCTCGGGCTGACGCTGATAGGTCGGGATGTTCCAACTGATGCGGATGCCGTAATAGAAGTCGTTGTAATGCGGCTTGTGGTATTGGCTGTTATAGTTGGGATCTTTGGGATTGGTTGTTCCCACAGGCTCCATCACCCCTGTCTCGGGGTTAGTGAACACACGGAAGTCGTAGTCGCGGAGGTCGCGCGTGCGGGCATAAGTCACCTCAAGTGCCACGGAGAAGTTGAGCAAACGGGTATCACCAAGGTAGAGATAACCCGCCTCAAGATGGAAGGCTGGACCGCCACGCATGCGGTCGTAGCCATATTGGTAGTCGCCTTCCACCACGTAGGGCGTGTTGAGCATCGTCTCCTGAAAGTCCGTGCGGATACGACTGCGGAGATAGCCGATACCAGCCTGCACGAAGAAACCGCTGTTGGGGTTAGGACGGAAAGAAAACAGCTTACCGACCTCGGCTTGAATGAAAAGACCACGCTGGTCGACGGCAAGCTGCGTCATGCTTCCACTACCGCCAACGATTTCGCCATCCACCGTGGTGATGCCCTCGCCATAAATAGAGATACGGTCGCCTTTGACCTTGTTGCCAAAGAGGAAGTTGGCATTGGCCGTAAACATCCAATTGGAGGCTGTCTTGTAGATGAAGCTTCCGCCCAGGTTGTGCGAAAGGCCATAGATGTCTCTCGTGTCCAAACCAGGCAACTCCAAGGCATAGGTCACCTGAAACATGGCGACAGGGATGGGCTCTTTCATGACGTCTTTCACTTGCTGTGCTGAAATTTGGCATAGGACACCCAGCAAAAGAAGCAGTAGTAGAATTTTGCGCATAACAATTCGTTTTTTATTGAACGAGCAAATGACAGTTTTAGTATTGCGCCGCAAAAATACGTATTTTTGCACGCAATTTATCGAAAAATGCTGGAAAACAAATCATTCGACAAGCTCACGAACTATAACGAATCCGTTCTCCCCAACGGCATCAGACTGATACACAAGGAAAAACAAGGGGAAATCGCCCACTTGATATTGATGGTGGAAACCGGTACCCGCGACGAATTGGCGCATGAAAACGGCCTCGCCCACTTCGTGGAACACACCATCTTCAAAGGTACACAAAGCCGCAAGGCCTACCACATCCTGAGTTGCCTCGATAACGTGGGCGGCGACCTCAACGCCTTCACTACCAAGGAGGAAACCTGCATCCAGGCCACCTTCCTCAAGCAACATTACAAGCGCAGCCTCGACCTCTTCGCTGACATCGCCTTCCACTCCATCTTCCCCGAAAACGAACTGACTAAGGAAAAGGAAGTCATTTTAGACGAAATCAACTCCTATCTGGATTCGCCTTCTGACGAAATCTACGACCTATTCGAGGAAATGGTGTTCAAGGGGCATCCGCTGTCGCGTAACATCTTGGGTACTACCGAGTTGGTCAAGGGCTTCCACCAGAAGGATGTCCTCGACTTCATGGCGCATAACTACAGCACCGACCAGATGGTGTTGGCCAGCATCGGAGACCTCAGCTTCAAGGAATTCGAACGGCTGGCGATGAAGTATTTCGGTGAGCAGCCTGCACATCTCGTCAGCCGGAAACGCGAGGTTTTTAAAAACTACAAGCCCGAAAGCCGCACTGCCGAGCGCAAGAACCACCTGAGCCACTGCATGATTGGCGGATTGGCACCCGAGTTCAGCAGCACACTACGTATGCCCATCGTGATGCTCAACAACATCCTTGGCGGCCCCGCCATGAGTTCTCGCCTCGGCCTCAACATCCGCGAAAAATACGGCTTCGCCTACAGCATCGAGTCGCAATATTCAGCCTATTCCGACACGGGTCTCATCAGCGTCTACATGGGTGTCGACCCCGACTCGTTGGAAAAAGCCATCGAATTGGTCTACAAGGAATTGAACAAGCTCTGTACGCAAAAACTCGGCACCATGCAATTGCAACATGCCAAACAACAACTCATCGGGCAGGTCGCCCTCAGCTACGAAAGCGGCATGAATGAGCTACTGAGCGCGACACGTTCACTGCTCATGGGCGAGCCCATAGAATACATGGATGACATCATCCGCAACATCAATGCCGTCACAGCCAGCGACATCCTTGATATTGCCAATCAAGTCTTCGACAGGAAGCAGTTAAGTCAGATTGTTTTCTTAGGGGTAGATAGGTAGGAGGTATTGAGGTAGGAGGTAGGAGGTAAGAGGTGTTGAGGTAGGAGGTAAGAGGTGTTGAGGTAGGAGG
>CALEMB010000087.1 GCA_937902805.1 uncultured Bacteroidales bacterium | reverse complement strand
AAATTTGAAACCAAACCCGGTGGCTGCCGCGTTTGCGTCGTCGAAGTGGTGAAAGACTTCAACGGCCGTCCGCGTCGTAACCTGGCCCCGGCTTGCGCCACCGACTGCGTGGAAGGCATGGAAGTGCTGACCCACAGCGCCCGCGTCATCAATGCCCGTCGTACCGTGGTCGAACTGATCCTTTCCGACCACCCGACCGACTGCTTGACCTGCGCCAAGAGCGGCAACTGCGAGCTCCAGAGCCTGGCCCAGTACCTCGGCATCCGCGACATCCCGTTCAAGGGTGAACAAAGCCACTATCGCCAAGACATGTCGCCCAGCATCGTGCGCGACATGGACAAGTGCGTCATGTGCCGCCGTTGCGAGAACATGTGTAACAACGTCCAGACCGTTGGTGCCCTGAGTGCCATCAACCGTGGCTTCAGTGCCGTCGTGGCTCCTGCTTTTGAGCAAGACCTCGTCGACTCGCCTTGCGTCATGTGCGGTCAGTGCGTCCAGGTGTGCCCCGTCGGCGCTTTGACTGAGGTGGACGACACCCGCAATGTGATGGCTGCCATCAACAATCCTAAGAAGACCGTCATCGTCAACACGGCTCCCGCTACGCGTGTGGCCCTCGGTGAAGAGTTCGGCATGCCCGCCGGCACCATCGTCACCGGTCAGATGGCCGCTGCCTTGCGCCGCCTCGGCTTCGACTATGTGTTCGACACCGACTTCACTGCCGACCTTACCATCATGGAGGAAGGCACTGAGCTTCTCGGCCGTATCAAGAGATTTATGGAAGGCGACAAGAGTGTCCGTCTGCCTATCCTGACCTCCTGCTGCCCTGGTTGGGTCAACTTCTTCGAGCACAACTTCCCCGACATGCTGGATGTGCCTTCAACCGCCAAGTCGCCTATGCAGATGTTCGGCGCTGTCGCCAAGAACTACTGGGCCGACAAGATGGGCATCAAGAGAGAAGACCTCGTCGTCGTCTCCATCATGCCTTGCTTGGCCAAGAAGTACGAAAGCAAGCGTAAGGAATTCTACAAGGATGGTAACCCGGATATCGACTACGTTCTGACGACCCGTGAGTTGGCCCGCTTGATCAAGCAGTTCAACCTCAACCTGAAGGATATGCCGAGCGAGGACTACGACGACCCGCTGGGTGAATCCACGGGTGCCGCTGTCATCTTCGGCGCCACTGGTGGTGTGATCGAAGCTGCCACCCGTACCGCCTACGAGGTGTTCACTGGCAAACAATGCCCGAAGATCGACTTTACCGAACTCCGTGGTATCGAAGGTATCCGTGACGCTTGGGTCGACTTCAACGGTACGCCCATCCACATCGGCATCGCCCACGGTCTGTCCAACGCCCGCAAGCTCCTCGAGAGAGTGCGCGAAGGTAAGGAACAGTTCCACGCCATCGAGGTCATGGCCTGCCCCGGCGGTTGCGTCGGCGGCGCTGGTCAGCCCTACCACCATGGCAACAGCGAGATCATCAAGAAGCGTACGGAAGCCATCTACCGCGAGGATGCTGGCAAACCGATCCGTAAGTCACACGAGAATCCTTCGATCATCAAGTTGTACAAGGAGTATCTTGGTGAGCCTTGCGGCCATCTGTCACACGAACTGCTGCACACCCACTATTTCGACAAGTCAGAACATGTTGAAATCAGCGAGTAATTCAATAACCAGTAAATAATAGAAAGGAAATAAATATGGCAGTTATTAAATTATCAGAAGCTAAGGTTAACTTCATCAAAGAGGTTTGCAAGTCGTATGGCAACAAGCCGGGTGAGGTCATCAATGTGCTGCACAAGGTTCAGGGCGAGTATGGCTATCTGCCTGCTGAGGTCCAGGAGCTGGTGGCTAAGGAACTGGGCATCCCGGTTTCGAGAGTCTACGGAATCGTTTCGTTCTATTCCTTCTTCACCATGACGCCTAAAGGCGAGCACCCGATCAGCGTTTGCTTGGGTACCGCTTGCTACGTGCGTGGTGCCGAGAAGGTGCTGGACGAGCTGAAGCGTCAGCTGGGCATCAACGTCGGTGAGGTCACTCCCGACGGCAAGTTCTCTCTGACCTGCCTCCGCTGCGTCGGTGCTTGCGGTCTGGCCCCCGTCATCGAAGTCGGTGACAAGGTCTATGGCCGTATGACCCCCGACCGCGTGAAGGACGTGCTGGCCGAGTATAAATAATAGGTGATAATAGTAGAGACGGTGTGCACACCGTCTCTACAACACCTTATTTATATATAGGGACAAGGGCACCGTCAACGAAAATGGCGGTGCCGCTTGTTTTGAATAAAAGATGGAGCTTATTTGAAGGATTCAAACCGTTTCTGTAACAATTCAACATAAGCCTGCTTGAGCTCCGTTTGAAGGAAGGACATCTGAATCATGACTTCCCATGCTGGCAGGCATTTCTTGAAATGCGCCGCCAATCCATCAATGACTTTTTCTTGTATGTTGGCTTTGGCCGCGGCCGACTTGAAGTCGTTTAGGCTGATGCGGCTTTTCTTCCCGTTCAAGGTTAAGGCAAGTTCCTCTGTGTCACTTGGATTAGCTATGACTACGTTCAAGAGGTCGTAGGCAGGAGACAACTCGTAACGTCCGTGCCCGTAAGACAACAAAGAAAAGTTCTTTAGGTGCATGTCGTTGTTGCCTGTCAGCCAACAAAACATCACTTGGGCTGTACACCTGTCAAAGTCGTTTGGGAACGTATGATTTTCTCTGCCAATTGATCCATATCGGCATGGGTATATTCCATGAGAGGCGCTTGGGGCATACCGAAGAATTTTTTTGCGCAGGAAACGTGAAAATCATGCTCTCCTTGAGCTAGTTCCTGATAACAATAGAGGCATCTACTCATGGTTTTCTTCTTTTACGGGTACGACACTGACAGCTCCGATGCAGTCCTTGCAACACAACAGCAACAGCGACATCCTGTCGAGAATGCTGATGTCGGTGTTTCGGATAGCGACATCCAGCAGCCACCCTTCGGGAATCAATCCGTCAAAGAATGGGAATAGCACGCGGCTTTCGTAGGGCTGTGACGAAAGCGGCAAGGTCAGGCTGACGGGTTCGGCAGCTGATAACGCCAGATAATTGCTGTCATACTTGAAAAGATAGCCGTCGTCTTGCTCTGTCAACACGCCAGCCAAATTGTTCTTGTAATATTCGATATGATGTAAAATATTTATTTTTCTTCAATTTTCTATCTCAAAATCCCCTCTAATGCCGCACGAAGCAAGGGCATAGGGTGACCCGTGTCGCGCTCTATGACGAGGGTCTTGAGACCGGCGAAAGGCATAATTTCTTCATCTATGTCTTTGAGGGAACGACCTTTGCCGAAATAGGTCTGGGCGAAACATTCCCAGAAATGGACGGCTGTCGGCTTGTTCATGTGGCAGTACTCCTGAAGGTATTGCTCGCCGTCGATGATACAACATAGATACAACATCCCGACATCGAAGAGCGGATAGCCGTAGCAGAAATCCCCCAAGTCGATGAAATAACGTTGGTCGCCGGCAAAGATGGCATTGGAGAATTGGAGGTCGCCGTGGATGGCGGTATCGCAGTCAGGGACATCGGCGATGAACTTCCCAAGTTTGTCCTTCTCACTCGTGGTAAAAAACGGGTTTTCCTTTAAAAGACGGTAGTAACGGTCTTTCACATTCTCGAATTGTGTGGTGTCGACATGGGTGCTGTGCAACTGAAGGCACATCTGTGCGAACTCTTCAGCATATTGCGGCACGTTTTCAGGATGGTCGCCCGAGGCACGTGCAAAGGAAATCTTTCCAAGGATGCGGTTGAAACGGATGCCGTAGCGACCGTCTTCCGTCACCACATATTCGCCAGGTTTCGGCGTGGGAATGCCCGTCTCGTATACCTTGCGTGCCAACAGCATCTCATCCAAAGGCTGTTGTACCTTGCCCGGAAAATACAACTTAAGCATCACCGACGGGTCGGTTTTGTGGTTATAGCTCTCTCCATTGTAGCCTCCACCGCTGAGGATGTAGTCGTCCAAAGATATTCTGATGGCTTCCATAATACCGTATTTTGAAGGCAAAGTTAGAAAAAAAGCAAGAAACATATCATTTTCTTTGGGTTTTTGTAAATTTGCACAATTTTATGACCCTTCAATATTGTCTATATGGAACCCGACATGCACTATGAAGGAATACTCAATGAGTATCGTAAGAATCGGCCGCTATTCGAACGGATGCAAAGTCTCATCCTCAATAAAATTCGTACCAGATTGGACGAAAGCCATATCCTTATCGCCGCACTGGAATCCCGCATCAAGACGGAGGAAAGCCTGGCGGGCAAGTTGGTGAGGAAGGGATACAAATATCATTCTCTTTCCGACGTCACCGACATTGTTGGACTACGTATCGTCACCTTTTATAACAACGAGGTGGACCTCATTTCAGCACATGTGGAGCAACTCCTCGACATTGACTGGGAGAACTCGATTGACAAGCGCAAGATGTTGGATACCGACCGTTTCGGCTATTTGTCGCAGCATTATATTTGTCGCATTCCTGAATCGTTATACAAAGACCCCGACAGGCCTGAAATCAACCAGATACGCTTCGAGTTGCAGATTCGCAGCTTGCTGCAACATGCATGGGCCAACCTGTATCACGATATGGGTTATAAAAACGATGTGGAGATTCCGGTCGCATACCAGCGCGACATGAGCCGATTGGCTGGCTTGTTGGAACTGGCAGACGAGCAGTTCACACGTATCCGAAGGGAAATTACCGACTATCGTCGCAATGTGCAATCCCTTGTGGCTATGGGCAACTTCAATGAGGTGCCATTGAATGGTGACACCTTCAACAGCTACATTGAACTGAAGCCATACCTCCGTCTGGCCGAGAAGATAGCTGGCATCAGCAACGCCCAACTGTTTGAAGACAGCCTCGTTCCTTATTATTCGGTGTTGCTGCACATGGGCATGAAGACCATTGGCGACCTTGAGCGCCTGCGTAATACTTACAGCGATAATGCCTATCAGTTGGCGATTATCCGGATGGCGAGTACGGGATCTGGCACCATGGACTATTCAATGGTGTTGCAGAATATATGTATCGTTGCCATCCTCAAACAAGGTTTTGGCGTGGCGGGTTTGATACGTCTGTTTGCTGGACTTTACGGCGAAAACGCCTACAACAAACAACGCGCCCAACGCGTTTTCGATCAGGCACAAAAAATCAATCTGATTTGATATGAACAACTTATTGGAAACCAAGTTCTTTGACGAGGCAGCGAAGTTTGCCATCGAAGCCCACAGCGGCACCGAACGCCGTGGGAAGGCCTATCCTTATATCCTTCATCCCATGGAGGCCGCCAGCATCGTGGCCACCATTACCAACGACCCTGAGATGTTGGCTGCGGCCTTGCTGCACGACACCATTGAGGATACCGACGTGACTTTTGAGCAGATCCGCGATCGGTTCGGTGAAAGGGTGGCGACCCTCGTTCAATGTGAGACGGCACCTATGTCTAAAGGCCTGACTTGGCGTGAGAAAAAAGAGGCCCAAGTAGCCAAACTCGTCTCTGCGTCATACGATAGTAAGGTGGTGGCCATTGGCGACAAGCTGTCCAACATGCGTGGAATCACCTTGGACTACCGCAAGATTGGTGACCAAGTTTGGAGCCTGTTCCATGCGCCCAATGGGAAACCGGATGTGGAATGGTATTACCGATCGTTGGCGAATGCCTTGTCCGAACTTTCGGAAACGCTTGCCTACAAAGAATTTGTCGCCTTGATGGATGAGGTTTTCGGTAACTGAAAAACAAAAACCCCGCCTCTTATAGAGACGGAGTTTTTTTTGTAATTACAATAGGGTAGAGGCTTAACCTTTCACGGCCTCGGCCACAGCCTTACCAAGGTTGTAAAGATTGTCCCAATCCTCTTCACGGATGGGTGCGCCCTTCACCTCGACGTTCTCGGCCACGAGGTTCCATTTGCCTTCTTCGGCGTATTTGGAGAGGGTCTTCACACCGCCACCGCTCCAGCTCATACCACCGAATATGCCGTAGCATTTGTCCTTCGGCTTGAACT
The DNA here is from genome assembly GCA_937902805.1 of uncultured Bacteroidales bacterium. Classification (GTDB taxonomy): domain Bacteria; phylum Bacteroidota; class Bacteroidia; order Bacteroidales; family F082; genus Limimorpha. The sequence goes on along the minus strand of CALEMB010000087.1, from coordinate 3,986 downwards.
CGTTGATTTCATGGGTCAGGAGGGTCATGTTGGGGAACATGCTGGCGTAATGGGCACAAGCACCTATGATGACACCCTTGTATTTCCAAATGTCGCTCATGATGAAACTCACTTCAGTCTTGGCAACATCGTAAACTTTCACTTCCTTGATGCCAGCCTCAGCGGCGCCGCGTGCCACGATGTCGGCCATCACGCCAGTGTTGCCGTGCATTGAGCCGTAGACGATGACGACGCCCTCTTCGCTTTCCTGCTTGCTCCATTGCGTGTATTTGCCCAGAACCCAGGCGAGGTTGCTACGCCACACAAGTCCATGTGAGGGAGCAATCATCTTGATATTCAGGGCACCAAGCTTCTCAATGGCTTTCAGGGCTTGCATGGCCACTTTGCCGACAATGTTGGCATAATAGCGACGCATATCGTCCTCATAGAAAGCGAGGTTGACCTGGTCGTCGAAGATGCCGCCATTCAAGGCACCGAAGCCGCCAAAGGCATCGTTGCTGAAGACGATGCCGCTGTTTTGCTCGTAGGTCACCATCGACTCGGGCCAATGCACCATAGGCACCATGAAGAACTGTAAGGTGTGCTTGCCAAGGCTCAAAGCCTCGCCTTCGGCAACGACCTTCTTGTTTTCGATGGGACCATAGAAAGCCTCAAGAGGAGGGAAGGTCTTGGCATTGCCCACCACCTGCACCTCAGGCCATTCCCTCAGCACGGCGGCGATGCTGCTGCTGTGGTCAGGCTCGTCGTGATTAATAATAAGGTAATCGACTTTGCGACCTTGCAGCACCGACTTCACCTTGAAGAGGTATTCCTCGATGAATCCCGCTTCAACTGGGTCAATCAGAGCGACCTTGTCGTCAACAATGAGGTAGGAATTATAGGAAACGCCGCTGGGCAGTTCCATGTGGTTCTCGAAACGGTCGGTGCGGCGGTCGTTGACGCCGACGTAAAAGATGTTTTCGGTTAATTGGATTTGTTGCATAGATGATACTGTTGTTTTGTTTGGTAGAGACGGTGTGCACACCGTCTCTACAGCTAAAAAACCTCTTCAAATTCCTCCTTGCCGTGTTTGCAAAGCGGGCATTCAATGTCATCTGGGAGGAAATCACCCTCGTAGACGTAGCCACACACCTTGCACACCCAGCGGCGTTTGCCGTCCTTGGGTTTCTCGGTGGGCTGTGGTTGGGGTTTGATGTTCTTTTGGTAATAGTCGTAAGTCACAGAGGGCTTGTCGGAAAGTACCTGGGCATCAAGCACATCGGCGATAAACATGGTGTGTGTGCCGACATCGATGCTCTTGGTGACACGACAGGCCAAATATGCGTTGGTATATTTTGGAATGTAGAGCACATGGTTGACGGCACGGTGTTCTGCCTCGCAGTCGGCGAATTTGTTCTCCTTGCGGCCCGACTGGAACCCGAAATGTTCGATGACCTTCAAGGGTGTTTCGGTGGTCAGCATGCTGACGTTGAAGACACAGGAATCCTTGATAAGGTCATGCGTATAATTGCCCTTGTTGACCGTCACTGCAATCCGCAAGGGGTTGCTCGTTACCTGGGTTACCGTGTTCACGATGCAGCCGTTGTCGATGTTGTCGTAGTTGGTGGTCAGGACATAAAGACCGTAACCTATGTTGAATAATGCTTTGGTATCCATAATTTGTTGACATTATGACGCGAGACTGTGTGACGCGAGACACGGGATGACCGAAGGTCTCATGTCCCGTGTCTCATAGTCTCGTGTCCGATGTTTATTCCATGACAGAGAAACTGTCCTTGCCGATGCCGCAAAGCGGGCAGGACCAGCTGTCGGGAATGGCCTCGAAAGGCGTGCCGGGAGCGATGCCACTATCGGGATCGCCTTTTTCTGGGTCATAGATATAACCACAGACGTCGCAAACGTACTTTTTCATAGTTGTTAAATATTTAGTTATTAAATGTTTATTTGGAATAATAATCATTACCGGCCCTTCGACAAGCTCAGGGACCTAAGGTCGTTGAGCCTGTCGAAACGCCGACTTGTTTAGTAATTTTCTGCTTTGATTTGGAAGAATGCCTGTGGATGGTTGCACACGGGGCAGATCTGCGGGGCTTTCTTGCCGATGACGATGTGGCCGCAGTTGGAGCACTGCCAGACCATATCGCCTTCACGTGAGAAGACGATGCCATCCTCAATGTTCTTCAAGAGCTTGAGATAGCGTTCCTCGTGTTCCTTTTCGATTTTGGCGACCATCTCGAACAGGACGGCAATCTTGGTGAAGCCTTCCTCGCGGGCGGTCTTGGCCATACCAGCGTACATATCCGTCCACTCGTAGTTTTCGCCGGCGGCGGCATCCTTCAGGTTGGTCTTTGTGTCCGGAACATCACCGTCATGCAGGAGTTTGAACCATATTTTGGCGTGTTCCTGTTCGTTGCGTGCCGTCTCCTCAAAGAGGTCGGCGATTTGGTTGTAGCCTTCCTTACGTGCCTTGGAGGCATAATAGGTGTACTTGTTGCGGGCTTGCGATTCGCCAGCAAAGGCAGCCATCAGATTGGCTTCAGTTTTTGAACCTTTTAATTCCATGATAGTTGTTTAATGAGTTGATATTACGTGTGTTAAATAAATTATACATCAAAAAAGGGTAGGAGTGACCCTCATGATTTGGCAAAATTAGGATAATTTTTCGGATTTCAAAGCGATGATTGCGTATTTTTGCACCCAATATGTTCAAAGAACCACAAAAAAGGAAAATCGAAGGAGACTGGTCCGATGCGGAATGGCCGTCGTACATTCCCAAATACCATCTGAATGACTTCGCCGCCATCGACTTTGAGGCAGCCAATGGCGAGGTGACCAGTGCATGCAGCATGGGCGTTGTTGTCGTGAGGGATGATGAAATTGTGGAGAAGTTCTACGGCCTTATCAAGCCGGTGCCCAACAAGTATGACTTCTGGACCACCAAAGTGCATGGCATCACTTATAAGGACACAAATCATGCGCCTTTGTTTCCTGAAGTGTGGTTCCAGATTGCGGACAAGGTGAAAGGTTTGCCGATGGTGGCACACGGCATTTCCTTTGACGAGCGTGTGCTGAAGGCCTTGCACCAGTTGTATCACATTCCGTATCCAAATTTCAAATTCTACTGCACGCATCTTGGGTCGCAACAGTTGGTTCCTGAATTGGAGAACCACAAGTTGCAGACCGTTGCCAAGCATTTCGGCTACGACCTGGCGAAGAACCACCATAATGCTGTGGCTGATGCGGAGGCTTGCGCGGTGATTGCGATGAAAATCTTTTAGTTAATTGAGAATTGAAAATTGAGAATTGAGAAATGCGAAGCATTCGACGAAGTCAATTGAGAATTGGGAGGGGTTGATATTTAGTATTTAACATAATGTTGATTATTTCTGAAAAGGGAAGCAAGAAATTTTCATGAAAATCTCTTGCCAAAACCGAAATGATGTTTACCTTTGCAGGGCAAATCCAGACCCGTCCTGACGGCAGGATTTCCCCAATCTAGAATTTTGAATTTTGAATCTTAAATCATCAAATACGCAACACAATGGAAATCATAGGAAAAGTGGTCAGACTCGGCAATCTGACCGAAGGCACTAGCGCCCGTGGACCTTGGCGCAAACAAGAACTCATCATTGAAACCGAAGAACAATATCCGCGTACCGTCTGTTTGACTTGCTGGACGAACCAGATTGATGAAATCCAACAATTCGCACCTGGACAGACCATCAAGGCACAGATAGATATTTCGTCACGCGAATTCAACGGCAAATGGTACACCGACGTGCGCGTGTGGCGCTTCGACCCGGTTGGAGCCACCACAGCCCCTGCTGCAGCTCCAGCTCAGCAGCCTGCACAGCCAAATTCAATGCACCAGACTCCGCCCGCTCCCGCACCTTCGACGGAGTATTTCCCGCCTGCGGAAGACAGCGTTGACGATTTGCCCTTCTGATATAGATCGAGATCGGAAGAGCGGTTCAGCAGGAATGCCG
>CALEMB010000086.1 GCA_937902805.1 uncultured Bacteroidales bacterium | reverse complement strand
AGATCTACACTCTTTCCCTACACGACGCTCTTCCGATCTCGATCTATCTATGTGGGTATCTCGATCCAACTCACGCATTGGCATCCCATCGTTATCGGTTTGGGCATCAGCATTATGGTATTCATCCTCAGAGTCCCGGCCGTGCGTTTCGCCATCTCAAGGAAAGAAGGCATCCCCGACAAGGAACTGGCTTTCATGTCGGCCCTCAACCCCAAGGGACTGACCGCGGCGGTGTTGGCCACACAAGCCCTCATCTACATCCCCGAAGGAGAGGTTGCCTTGTTCGTAAGAAACATCGTCTTTTCGGTCATCCTCTTCAGCATCGTCATCAACTCTATCCTTATCCCGCTGATTGACAGGGAGGAGCTGCTGTATCGCATCTACATCAACTTGTTGAGTTTCAACCAAAGAATGAAAGATGTGGTCGTCAAGACCAAAGCAGAAGGCGAAGAATGGCACCGGAAGCACTCCAAGGCTCGTGAATTTGTCGACGGGGTGTTCCAATCGGAAGTCATCACCGACATCATCAACGAGCAGGACAAACCTGGTGCCGTGAGCAATAAGGCGGAATCGGGAAATATGGACGTAGCGGATTAGCTTGTTTATATTGCGTAAAAATTACACTTTTTATTATATTGGTTATCAATATGATAAGAATTTTCTTTTTGTAAAAGCGTAAATTTTACACAATTTCCCATTGCGGGTTTCAGAAATAGTCGTAATTTTGCGTCAAATTTACACAAGATGGAAAAAGGACAATACACATACGATTACCCGCGTCCCGCCGTCACAACGGATTGTGTAGTGTTTGGCTTCGACGGACACGACCTGAAGATCCTGCTCATCGAGCGTGGCATTGAGCCCTATAAAGGCGCATGGGCCTTCCCTGGCGGTTTCCTCAATATGGACGAGACAGCCGAACAGGGTGCCTTGCGCGAGCTGAAGGAAGAAACGGGACTTGACCTCAACTACCTGAAGCAAGTCGGGGCCTTCTCTGATGTCGACCGCGATCCCCGCACCCGTGTTATCACAATCGCTTTCTATGCTTTGGCGAAAAAAGCATCGGTGCAAGGTGGCGACGATGCTGCCAAAGCCCAGTGGTTTGCCCTTAACGAGGTGCCGCGGCTGGCTTTCGACCACGATTACATCTTGAGGAAGACGATGGAGAAGTTGCGCAAGGACATCCACTTCGAGCCTATCGGTTTCGGCCTTTTAGACAAGGAATTCACTATGTCGGAGCTGCAACGCCTCTACGAAGCCATCCTCGGCGTGCAATTCGACCGCCGCAACTTCTACAAGAAGATGCTGCAAACCGGCATCCTGGACGAAGTGGATGACATTCTCACTGACGACGCATCTTATTACGGTAAAAACAAGGAGATGAGAAAGATGGATATAGGTGCCTTGTTTGGCGGCTCGTTTGCAGCGGAACCAGTTGGCTCCTACTCCTGCCGCAGTGCCGATGAAGACCGTCCCTCGTCGCGCCGCTGGGGAACGAAGTATAGGTTTAATGAGAAGCGGTATAGGCAGTTTAAGGAAGATAATAGTTTTAGGCTTGAGTTCTAGATGAGAATTGAGAATTGAGAGTTGAGAATTGAAAATTGAGAATTGAGAAATGCGAAGCATTCGACGAAGTCAATTGAGAATTGAAAATTGAGAGTTGAGAATTGAGAGTTGAGAGTTATTTTTTGAATTAAACAATCTAAGCAATCACCTTTAAAACAATAAGAGTTATGGAAAACACCAACAAAAAGACGCAGGTCTATAACCTGATTATCCTCGACAAGAGCGGCTCGATGAGCAGCATCGCCAACGCAGCCATTTCGGGCTTCAACGAAACCGTGGGCAGCATCCGTGCGGCCCAGGAACGCTTCAAGGATACGCAAGAGCATTATGTTTCCTTGATGATCTTCTGCAACTGCGAGAAGACGATGCTCTACGATATGGTGCCTGTCGACAAGGTCAAAGAGCTGACTTCCAAGGAGTATCGTCCGTGCTGCTGCACTCCGCTTTACGATGCTATGGGCATCAGCATCAATGCATTGTTCAACGCCATCAAGGATAAGGAAGACGCCACTGCTATGGTGACCGTCATCACCGACGGCCTGGAGAACGCCTCCAAGGAATACTCGGGCAGCGCCATCAAGGCCCTTGTGGAGCGCATGAAGAACGAGGAAGGCTGGAACTTCGCCTACATCGGCACCAACCAGGATGTAGCTGCTACTTCGGCATCATTGTCCATCGACAACCACATGGCTTTCCAAGACGACGAGGCAGGAATGACCAAAGCGTGGGAAAAGGAACGCAAGGCCAAGATGTCAATGTTCTCGCGCTTCTCGATGGGTTTCGCCACCACTTCCGCCATGTCGAGAGAAGAACGCAAGGCATACCGCTTCATGGAGAACCAATCCACCAAGAACTACCACGAGATGAGCGAGTTCAAGAACCGCATCACGCCCGAGCAAATTAGCAGCCTCAGAAACAACGAGATCTTCGTCTTCGGCAGCAACCTTGCCGGTGCCCACGGTGGCGGTGCGGCCTATCTCGCCTACGAGAGATTTGGCGCCGTCATGGGGCAAGGTGTGGGTCTGCAAGGTCAGAGCTATGCCATTCCCACCATGCAAGGCGGCGTGAACACCATACTGCCCTACGTGGAGGAGTTCGTCGCCTTCGCCAAGCAGCATCCCGAGTTGACCTTCCTCGTCACCAAGATCGGCTGCGGCATCGCGGGCTTCACCCCTGCCGAGATTGCGCCGTTGTTCGCTGGGGCCATTGAGGTGGAGAACATCCATTTGCCGATGGATTTCTGGAAGGAGCTGGTATAATCCGCACAATAAAGCATTATAAAGATTATGATCGGAGCCGAGAGAAGTGGGGACTTCTCTCGGCTTTTTTGTATCGTTGAATGATATTATTTTTGCCATGGGTTTGAAAATTTGGTTGGGTAGAAATCAGGTTAATTGGTTAGGTTTTTGAGTCAGAGTTAAGTCGGAGTTAAGTCAGAGTTAGAAATTTTGGTTTTTGAGCAATTTTTGGGGCTGTTTTGGATGGGAGGAAAGTAGGACTTAGGTAGGACTTACATAGGAGTTAGAAATTATGTTTTTTTCGCTTTCAAGATGTCAAAGAACGGTGTCAAGCACCTGGCCTCGGTTGCATTGACGGTGCAAAAGTATAACCGCGAAATTGCGGTCTACGAATTTTCGGGGAAGTTTTTTTCGGGGGAATGAAAATTTTTTCCAGGTAGGGAAAAGTGCAGTCATTTAGTCAAAATGTCATTTAAGGCACCGTTCTTCTAACCCTGGCAGAAATTGAATGATTCAACCTTGTAAATCTTATTGGGGTGTTATATCTTTGCAGCGAAAACAAAACAGAGGTAACGAATGGCTCAATGGCAAAAGACACAAATCCAGCGAGATAACGGCATGATGACCGATGCGCAAGCTCCAGTCATCATCTCCGCAAGCCGCAGCACGGACATTCCCGCTTTCTATGCCGACTGGTTCTTCCATCGGCTGAAGGTGGGTTATTCGGCTTGGACCAATCCCTTCAATGGCGTGAGGAGTTTCGTTTCGTATGAGAAATGCCGCTTCATCGTGTTTTGGTCGAAGAATCCAAAGCCGCTGCTTGAGCATTTAGACAAACTGAAGGAAAGGAACATCGGCTGCTACATCCAATACACGCTGAACGATTACGAAAAAGAAGGTCTGGAAAAGGGCGTTCCACCATTGGAGAAAAGGATTGACACTTTCAAGAGATTGGTGAATCAATTAGGCCAAGGCCGCGTGATTTGGCGTTTCGACCCGCTGATTCTGACCGACCACATCAGCTTGGATGACCTGTTGAAAAAAGTGGAAAACATCGGTGACCAATTGAAAGGTTACACGGAGAAACTTGTTTTCAGCTTTGCCGATATCGCCTTATATAAAAAGGTGAAAGCCAACCTTGACAAAAGCCATGTGAACTACCAAGAATGGACGGTTCCTCAAATGGAAGAATTTGCCCAAAGGCTTTCGGAACTCAACCAGAAATGGCATTATCAATTGGCCACCTGTGGCGAGAAGATTGACATTGAGCAATACGGCATCCAGCACAACCGCTGCGTGGATGATGACTTGATGATTCGTTTTGCCCACCACGACAAGGCTTTGATGGACTTCCTCGGCGTGGTAATTACCGAAGGCGACCTTTTCAATCCCAAACCGACCATCATCAAGCACCGCGACAACCGCGACAAAGGCCAGAGGCAGTTCTGCGGCTGCATGGTGAGCAAGGACATCGGAGAGTACAACACCTGCCCGCATCTGTGCGAGTATTGCTATGCGAATGCGAGCAAGGAAAAAGCGCAAGAGAACTATAACAAACACGAAATAAATCCTTTGGGAGAAACGATAACGGGAAAATAATCTATATTTGCAGGACAAAACAAGCAAGATATGAGCAAGTTAATCAAAACAGACACAAGCTATGCTGAATGGATAAAAAGCGTTAGCTTGCGATTCAGGCAAAGCCAAATCAAGGCTGCCGTCAAGGTAAACAGCGAACTCATCCGGTTTTATTGGGAATTGGGACGAGATATAGTGGAAATGAAAGCAGAGGAGCGTTGGACGGAAAACTTTTGGGAAAACTTGAGCCGAGATTTGCAAACCTATTTGCCAGGTGTAAAAGGATTCTCCATTACCAATCTTCAATACACGCGCAGGTTTTATCTGCTATATTCAATTAAAGCAACCGAACACCCCCAAGTTGGGGGTGTTCTGGAAGAAGCCAGAGTCAATGGTGAACACCCTCAAGCCGGGGGTGTCTCAAAATCAGACAGTTATCGAAATAGCAACGAGACAGCGTCACTATCCTGCCGAGTTCAAAGGCACATTGCCAAGCATTGAGGAAATTGAACGGGAATTGAAGGACAACCATGGGCTTGGCCACATACAAAACCACAGCCGAAATGCCAGAGGAACTGCGGAAAGCAATGCCCGATATTGAGGAATTGAAGAAATTGCTGTAAAAGAGAAACTACTATAATGATAGAACAAAACACCAACTACGCTTACAAGCTGAAATACAAGCCAACACCTGCCCGCATTTGTGTGAGTATTGCTATGCGAATGCGAGTAAGGATGTGGCGGCAAGGAACTATAACTATTACAAAAATAACCCGTGGAGTGAAACATTAACGGGAAAACAATAATTAAATAGGTTATTCTGCAAATTCATTATAAAATTATGACTGACAAAAAGATTATACTTATAGCATTTGGTGTGACATTTACCACGATAGTGTTTTATGCCATCTGTTTTTGGGGAACGGAGATTTCTAAAAATACTACCGATTGGGGAGCCTTTGGTAATTATTTAGCAGTAGGAGTCAGCATGTTGTCAATAGCTCTCATTTACATAACCTACCGAGAACAAAGAAAAACAAATGAGATCACACGTTCAGAGCATCATATTACAACAATGCTAAAAACATTAGATACATTATCCACGAAAAACCAATCAAGAATAGAATCTACATATTCTAACATCTTAGAGCATTTCAAAGTGCCTTTTTATGATTTATCCGAATATGAATACGAAAAGCTTGTAAAAGTCTGCATATTCTATTACTCTTTAGCATTGGGGGAAAAAGAGGATTCAATAAAACTTAATTATTATTTTCAATATCTGAACTTGTGTATAGACAATATCATTCATAACAAAACGTTATCCAAAGAACAGATACAGCTTCAGATTACAGAATTGTCATGCGTCTTGACAGAAGATTCAAGGTTGTTGTTTTTCTTTTGGTTGTTGATCAGCGACAGTAAAGTGTTAGATTTATACTACAAATGTGGGTTATTCTTCATTAGCGACGAAGTTTCACCTCTTCTCAAGGATATAGTTAGCTACATTTGTTCAGACAAACGTCCAACTAAAAGACCGACTCGGAATTTTAACATGGACGACATAATACTTGGTGATTATACCAAGGAACAATTCTCTGATACATATTCAAGAATGTTTAAATGACACGAATTATGAAACCGAATTCAAATTCTAAACGTTTTTTTGCCACATTAGTGGCACTGGTCCTTCCTGTTTTACTATTGGGACAGACGCAATACGACTACTATGACGATGGTGCAGTTGCTGGAGGTGTGGACCGAGCATTAAAGGGTATTATTATCATTGGAGGAATTATAGCCGTAGTCATTGTTCTTGCGCTGATACTATATGTTGTAGCAAAGGTTTATTTGTGGTTTAATCCAGTGGCAAACCCTGAACACAAAAGAACTATGGCTGCAACAGAGAAGGAAAGAGAAATGACTGTCGGAAAAGGAAATACGAAAGAAAAGGATAATCTCTCTGTTACCTCAAATGAAGAAAAGCCTATTTCCAAGAATGCCGACACGGTAGAATCAGAAGTAGTGAACCCTGCTTTCCCTGTTTCGAGATTGAGCAATGATGAATTAGAATGTATTAAAAGCCTTATTAACCCATCAAAAGAAGAAACCGAAAAGACAAAGACTGACTTAAACTGCAAATATGGTTTTGCTTCTTATACACAGGACTATAAAAAGTTTGTATGTCTTAGTTTTAGCTACTGCTACATTGCAGAAGGAACAAAAGCGGTTCTAAAAATCTTAGATGGTACCGAGACAATCTGTTCAAATGCAATAGATAGCGACTATCAACAACAAGTTATTCTACCTGATTCTCTCTTATACATTGGTGACAATTCAATTAAATGTAAATCCCTAAAGGAGATAATTTTACCACAGTCATTAAAATTTATTGGAGACTTCGCGTTTTTTGGATGTGAGAATCTTCAGAAAATCACTATACCTTATGGCGTAAGTCATATAGGTATTGCTGCCTTTTCTAATACAGGAATAAAGGAAATCGTTTGTAATTCGCCCATTTTTTCCATTAAAGATCACTGTCTTTTTGACGACAGTGGGCATAGGATGATAAAATACTTTGGGTCGGCGGACAAAGTAATAGTTCCTTCTGACGTAAATGACATTAATGGTGCATTCGCTGGCTGTAAGGATATTGAATATATAACACTTCCACAAAGATTGCCTATTATAGGCGACCGAACTTTTATGAATTGTACTCGACTGAAAGAGATAATAATACAAAGTGGGCTTCAAGAAATAGGCCGCTGTGCATTTATGCAATGTCAAAGTTTGGATCACATTGTTATTCCGGAAGGTGTAACAATAATTGAGGAATTCTGTTTTTATTATTGCCAAAATCTCCGTTATATTGTATTACCTAGTACTATAGAACAAATTGGCTCAAAAAATGCAGAGTTTTCTAATTTTGAAATCTTTGATGACAATTGTATTTCATTGAGACATATTTTTATTCCAGAAGGAACGAAAGAAAAGTTTAAAAAGTTCTTCTCTGAAAAGATACTGGTTGAAGGTACTCCAGAGGAGTACTTTGCTAGAGTTCAAGAGATTGAAACGACAACTGTTCCCGACGAAAAATTGATCACTACCACAACCAAACAAGATATTCAGGAAGGATGGACGGATGAATTTGGATACCGTTATAGCGCCGATGGAAGAAGGCTGTTAAGTCGAACAGGATTCTTTCAAGTAGTAAAAGACTATCAAGTAAAAGAAGGTACTGTTGTAATATGTGATGGCGTTTTTAAAGACAGCTCATTGGAAACTATCGACCTTCCCGATTCAGTAAAAAAATAGGTGACAGTACCTTTTCTGGTTGCAAGCATCTTAAACGCATTAAAATACCATCAACTATAAACTATTTCGGGACAGGGGTTTTTAGTGGGTGTTCATCTCTCCAAAGCATTTCACTTCCTCCTTCATTAGAAATGATAAGGAAATATATGTTCAATGGTTGCTCATCGCTTAAAGAAATAAACATCCCACTTGGTGTAAAAGAAATCCATGAACGAGTTTTTTATAATTGTAGTTCTTTAAGAGAATTGATTATCCCAGAAGGTGTTGAATTTATAGGTGATAATGCATTTGGTGGATGTAGTAAAGTTCAAGAAATTACACTTCCAACTACACTAAAAGAAATAGAAGGTAATCCATTTGGGGATACAATTTCATCAATAGGAGAAAAACAGTATTCCGTGGTTTGTAAATCACCACATTTTTCCAATGAGAACGGAGCTTTATACACTATTGACAAAAAAACACTGGTTTCTTGTCTTTCTAGTGAGACCAGATTTGAAGTTGTCGAAGGGACAATTAAAATTGGTGATGGTGCATTTTATGGAAATAGTTGTTTGGAATCAATCGTATTACCTTCAACAATAGTCGAAGTTGGGAACAATGCTTTCTGTGGTTGTTATTTCACACGCATTCTTTTACCGAACTCCATTAAAAAAATAGGAGATTTCGCCTTTGGTAATTGCGAATACCTTTCAAAAATAGTTATTCCAGAAGGACTTGAGTATTTGGGAAAGGAGGCGTTTTGGGGGTGTGAACGGATTTCGGAACTTGTATTACCGAAGACTCTTTGTACAATTGAGAAAGAGGTTTTTAGGGGGTGTGATTCATTAAGAAGTATTACAATACTCAATCCTAATATCATTATTGACGATGAAGCTTTTAGTTTTACAGAACTACAACAGATAGAGTTTGCTGGAATCCCTTCTGTAGTCAATGGAGACCCTTTTTGTTGGGCAGATAATCTCAAAGAGATTATTGTACCTTGGGGCACCAAGAAACAGTTCTGCTTGCTATTTCCTTCAAAAAAAGATATCATCAAGACAAAAAGCAAGGCAAAAGATGCAAACAAACAAGAGCAATTAGATTTATCAACTGAAATAACCGAACAATACAAAGCTGAAATCGAAGCATGTAAAGATGATAGCGATTTCATTTATTCTAAAGATGGCAGAAAACTATTATCTTGTGAGCGCAAAGAGACTTTAGATGAGCCTATGCCTTTTGAAGACGAGTATGGTCGATGGGTACTAATTTATAACAATCGTATAATGGGCTATGATGAATACAATTCAAGGATGGACCTTTGGAATGACGAATTCTACTACGAGGTAACACCAGGAACACAAATAATATGCGACAAAGCTTTTTCGCGATGCGAAAGTTTAGGAGAAATTCGCATACCTGAATCTGTTAAAGCCATTGGAATACGTGCGTTTGAGGACTGCAAATCATTGAAACGGTTTACCTTCCCATCGGAAATAAAGGTTGTTAAGGAAAATTGCTTTATAGCCTGTACCAGTTTAATTTCTGTCAAACTTCCAGATTCCTTGAAAATAATAGAGAAAGGTGCTTTTGGAGCTTGTAATAAACTAAATAAAATAGAATTTCCAGAAACAGTCAAAACCATCGGTTTTGCGGCTTTTCAAGGTTGTCCACTGGAAGAAATCAATTTACCTAAAAACTTGGAAGAAATTGAAGCAATGGCGTTCTGTTATACAAAAATCAAAGAATTAAGAATTCCTAAAGAGGTTAAGGTTATAGGCAGAAAAGCATTTCTTGATTGCTTTAATTTAAGGCAGATTGAATTTGAAGGCGTTGATGTTGAATGCGACAATGCGGCTTTTGTTATCTCTACTGATGCCGAAGGACACTATCGGAAAATGCAGTTAGACACGATTTATGTTCCTAATGGTACTAAGTCTATATTTGCATCCAAGTTTCCTGATTATCAAGAAATAATTATAGAGAGATGATTTAAAAGTATCATAGATACTGTAATGGATTTTATATATTTCCCCATTGGCAGCAGCAATCAGGCTTACCTTAACAATCGTGGATTAGAATTAATTCGCTATAGTTTACCTTTAGACTGATTTTTCACTAGAATTGGCAAAGGCGACCT
>CALEMB010000085.1 GCA_937902805.1 uncultured Bacteroidales bacterium | reverse complement strand
CAACTTGCATCAGTCGTAAGACGCTGAAGTGACAACCAAAATCAGCAAATTACAGTTTCTCGCCCGGGATGTCTTGGTCGGGATAGATGTGGAGGGAGGAGGGAGGAGGGTTGAGGGATGAGGGAGGAGGGTTGAGGGATGAGGGATGAGGGGTGAGGGAGATTCCGCATCAAGTGCGGAATGAGGATTCCCTAAGTCTCTAACATGTTTGAAGACTTTCAGGAGTTCGGTCTGATGTAGGGTTGTGGCACTGGGGATGGCTATGGCCTTGTGGCCTGCGGAGAGCAGACTCCAGCAGTCGGAGCATCCTTCGGCAATATAGAGCGGCTCGCCGGGTTTCAAATGGTTGAGCACCGGTAAATTATAGATATTACATTTTGATCCCTTCGGGAACTTGAAGCGAGGGCTACCGCCTTTCGCGAGGTTCCGCCATTGGATTCCGGTCAGGTGGCCGTCGGCATCGTAGTAGGGGGTTTGGAGCCAGGGGTTGCCATCGCGATCCTGCCAGGAGGTGATGCGGCACCAGCGGATAACGCGCTCGTCCAGTCTTCTTTCTTCGAAGAGAAAGCGTTTGGCTTCGGGTGAAAGATAGGGACGCTCGAAGTAGCGGGCGTAACGGCTGGCATCGAAGCGGTAGGTTTTCTTCTCCACGGTTTGCGTGTTGGCATATTCACTGAGGATGATATTGGAATCATCCGCGAGCCATTGGCAAGCTTCCGGAAACGGCTTGTTCAGATAACGCATCACCAGGTCAATCGGCCCTCCCGAGGCATCGCATACGTAGCATTTATACGTGTTGCGGCTCACGTTGAAATGGAGGCTGGGGTGACGGTCGTCGTGAAACGGGCAGAGCGTCACGTGGCGTGTGGGCTGAAGGCCGAGCCTCATGGCCACTCCCTCAATCGGAAGGGCTTTGAGGGTTTGAAGGGTTTCTTTGGAGATCATAAGTTTGAGAGTTGAGGGTTGAGAGTTGAGGGTTGAGGGTTGAGAGTTGAGGGAGATTTGGTTGAGGGTTGAGAGTTGAGGGAGATTTGGTTGAGGGTTGAGAGTTGAGAGTTGAGGGATTTTCCCTCATCCCTAATCCCTAATCCCTCAACCTTAGTAATTCTTGACATATACGTCTTTGGTTTCGGTGGATTCGTAGATGAGTTTGGCGTGTTTCCATTTGGAGATGAAGATGCGGGCGGGGGTGGAGAGGTCGAGCTTGACGATGAGCTCGCGCAACTGGTCGCGGCTAAACTGGGTCGGCAGCTGGTCGTAGAGCGAAGTCTTGGCGCCATCGTCGGTCTCGTCGGTCTTATGCATCTGCTCGTACTGGCGCCCCCAGCGGCTCAGCAGGCCGTCTAAGATGTAGGTGGCCATGAAGCGGTAGAATTTCGCAACTTTGCGTTGCGAAATGGTTGAGGGTTGAGGGTTGAGGGATGAGGGATGAGGGATGAGGGTTGAGGGAGACCATAAGTAATAGAGAAGACAAGACATTCGGGCTGCCGACACTGAGGCACGCTTGTAGAAGCAGTTGCGGGCTCGCGAGCCGGTTTTGAGCACCAGCTGGCGCTGGTCGTCGCACCACTGGCGCACGTGATGGTCCATCCACTCCATAGGCACCATCTTCACGGGTTGCAATTGCCCCTCGTCGGTATAGGTGATGCGCATCAGGTGCTGCACGGCATGGTTCACAGCGGCCTGCTCGTCGTCGGTGAGGGGACGGAAGTGTGGCGCATCCTCGCCCATGAGGTCGCCCAGATCGGTGAGCACCTTGCGGGTGCAGTTGCCACCCTCCACTGAGCGCTTGTCCATATACTCACGCAGGGCGTTGTCGGTGGCGCAAAACAGGCTGCAGTAAATCACGTCGACGTCGGCATTATAGCTGGCATCGCTCAGCGTATCGCTGCCGTATTCGGCCCCCAGGTCGTAGGCCAGGCGGTCCATGGTGCGCAGGTCGGCAAAGGCGCGTTTGTTGCTCTCGGTCATGGTGGCCAGCTCCTCGTTGTAGAACCAGAAGGTGAGCGGCTCGCCATACTTGCGGATGAACATGTCGGCACGCTTCACCAACTTAGCCTTGGTGATGGTTTGCAGGCAACGCACGTCGGTGATGGGCTCCTCGGGCAGCTGCTTGTTCTTGGCCGAGGTCTTCTTCAGGTCCTGGTAGGCCTGCTCAAGGCGTTTCATCTCCTGGTCGCGCAGCTTGAGGGGCTGCATGAGGCTCTTGACGATGGGGCGGGTGAAGCTCTTGCCGCTGGCGGCTTCGGCCACCACGAGCACCTGCAGCAGCAGGGCATGGGGGTCGAGGTCGTAGGTGTACTTGAAGCGCAGGCGTGTGGCCAGGGCGCAATAGCAGTCGATGGCAGTGAGGATGGCGGGCACCTTAAAAGCCGCGGGAGCCGAATCCCAGTAGGCGCGGATTGCTGGCGGCAAGTCTGCCGCAGTAAGGGTTGAGGGTTGAAGGTTGAGGGATGAGGGAAGGTCGGATGAGGGTTGAGAGTTGAGGGTTGAGGGAAGTTGGCCTTCGGCCTCCTCGGATGAGGGTTGAGGGTTGATGGATGATGGATTATTATTTTCGTTCATAAGACATATAAATTTATGGGTACAATTTTTGGATTTGAAAATTTGGCTGCTTATCAGAGAGCATTAGACCTTGTGGATAGCGTGTATGACTTGATGAAGGGTTTTCCTTCAGAAGAACGATTCGCCCTTTGCGACCAGCTCCGAAGGGCTGTTGTGTCTATACCGTCGAACATTGCCGAAGGCTTAGGACGATTGTCGAATAAAGAACAAGGACGTTTCATCGAAATATCATACGGCTCACTCATGGAAGTCTATTGCCAGATGACCATAGCCCAACGTCGTCATTATATTACTGAGGATCAGTTTGAAGGATTGGCCAAGGATATTGAGAATATTGCGCGACCCTTGTCGGGCTTGTATAAATCCCTCAACCCTCAACCCTAGTCCCTCAACCCTCAGTCAATAATAGAGAAAGCAGTTAATAACTCAGAATAGACATTGAAGGCCAGCTGGTTGCGGTCGGCGATGGCCGAGGCGTTGATGGTCTTCATGTGGATTTGGTACTTGCCGTTCTGCATGTGCACGAGCGAGCAGTACTGACCGTCGAAGAGTTTGGGGTTGCGAGGGCAGCCGCCGCTCCTGCGGCACGACTCCTCAAAGATGTAGTGATCCTCGCTCTTGCGCGTAAGCACGCCGGTGTAACACTGTCCCTCCACCAGGAGAGCATCGTTCTGCATGACTGTCTTGAGGTCGACGCAGAGATTTACGTTTTTTTGCATTGCTGTAAAATTTTTAGTTACCGTAGTTGCCTTGCCTCGCTTCGTGCTGGCCGGTCTACATAAGGAAGGGGTTTTGGCTTCGGCATTTGAGAGGGAAACGCAGAACGCAGAAGGCCTCATGCCGCACGTCCTTTTCCTCATGCCGCATGGTTCCTGAGCCTGTCGAAGGACGATGCGGCATCTCCAGAAGAGAAGGGGATTCCGTGTCAAGCACGGAATGAGGCGTGTCAAGCATGGTTTGATGGGTTTGAGAGAGAGGGGTTTGAGAAAAAAATTTCGAGGACGAAAATTTTTTTGAAACGCAGAAGATGCTGACGAAGCGCAGAAATGGTTTGAGATAAAATTAAGAATAAGAATGGCACAATACGCAATTTATAAGATCAAGTTCCGAAAAAGCAAAGAGCACAATCTGGGCAACCAGGATGTGGATGCCGACAAAGCCTTTGCCGAGGCAAGGGAGCGCTTTGCCAAACTCTTTCAAAGTCACGAACTGAAGATATTCCGTACCAAGAACGACGGTACGGCAGATGTCTATCCCAACTATATCTGGTATTGGGACAAGGATGTCTATGTGATTCGCCTCAGCAACCGCCAGCTGATGAAACTGGTGCAATTGAAAGCCGATCCCAAAGGTGGGGCTCCGAAGTGTGTAGAGAGCAAGATAGAGAGCAATCCGTACTGCTATGTGATTATTGACCTGCGTGAGGAACGTTGCCAGTTGGCCATCGAGAAGTCATCAGCCTGGAAGAGCAATCCTGACGTGGTGCGCAATGTGCTGGAAGAGACGTTTACCTTCAGGATGATAGACGAGAAGCTGGAGGTGGAACTGGATGCCAAGATGCAGCCCACCAAGATTTGGGAGTACTGTCGCCATCGCGTGTACGACCTGCACGACCCCATCATGCGCATCACGCTTGAGCTGGAGAATCCCGAGAAGATCAAGCAATACAATGCCCCTGGTGCCATGGGACAGAATGTGCAAGGGATGGTGAACCTTGTGAAGAATAGCAAGGCCTTGAGGGGACTGTTTACCCTGTATGCCGACCAGAACGACCCCATGGAGATGGACCAGAAGATAGAAGATATGGCCGAGATTGTGGGTGTATGCAGCAGCAATGCCTACCACCTGACCATACACTTCAAGAAACTGAAAGCCTACCGTTGCGACGAGAAAGTGAAAGCTTTCTTCCCTGTGCCCAAAGGGGCTATCGAGTCGTTCCAGCAAGGCAACAAGGTGATTGCCGAGAACCGCGGGGAAGGCGAGTTTGCACTGGTGCAATGGCTGGACTATGTCTATGACGGAACAAAGAATTTTGAGGATGCTGCACAGATACACAGACCAAGAAAGAACCGTCGTAAGAAATAATTACGGCCCTCACGCCATGATGCGAGTGGCGGAAAGTGCCTGCCGCCTGTTCGACAGCCAGTTGCAGAACGTCAGCCTCTGGCCGGAGGAACTGTTTGAGTGGGCAGCCGTCATCATGGACGATGTGAAAGAAAAGGGCGACGAATATATGACCTGTATTGGCGACCTGTGGAAAGACCACTACCGCCAGCTCAGAGCCGTTGACAAGAGTGTGCCTCAGGAGGAATTGCAGCTGACAGCCAGCATCATCCTGTATGTGCCTGCACTCATGCTGCAAACCAGCAACGACAGTGTGCACCGCTATATGGGAAAGCAGATGCTCGACCAGGTGAGCATGAACTACGACCAGTGGGAAGAGACCTTTACCCTGGTGGACACGGCCTGCCAGCGCATGAAGCCTAAGATGGGCGAGTGGGTGAATGATTTCATGGCGCTGGAGAATGAGTTGTACCTCTCAGACGAGATTGGCGAACTGCTGGAATCTGAGATCCCTCATTCCGCACGGTTCCTGAATCTGTCGAAGGATGATGTGGAATCTCCTGGAACCACTATAAATGTGAATGTTCATGATGGCGGAGAATTTGTTGCGCATAAGATCGTGGAGCGCAATGTGGAAAAGGTAGAAAGTGGTGGAACAGGCTTTGCGGAACAAGCTAAAAAGAAATGACTATGGCAGACGAAGGAAAAACCATCATCCATGTGACGGTAGAGTCTGGAGCTGAATATGTGCAGGAGAAGCATGTGGAATACCAGATTGGCAAAGTGGAGGCCGGTGGCATTGGCGTGCAGGTGGTGCAAGGGGGAAGGAAAAGTCCTTCGGCCACGAGCAGGAATCCGGGATTCAAAGTGGTGTCGGGCGTGTTTACCTACAAGTGGGCCAAGCAGCACCCCGAGCGCGTGACCTATTTTTATCAGAATCTGGTGAAGTTGCATGCGATAGACCAGGATACCGACCACGAGGAGTTTGAGAAACTGTTCACGGGCGTGCCTACCGACATCATCGTGCGCTGGCTGGCACCGAAGTCAGCCCTGAAAGCCTTGATGAGCGAACTGAAGAGGCGCGAGTATATCACGCCTGCCGGACGGGTGTGGCGTATCACCGAGAGCCACTTCAAGGATGCCGAGGGCAATCTATTCTCTCGCCTAAGGAACGAACATGACCCCGACTATCTGGCATGGATCATCACCCGCATAGCCGACACTCTCGACCCCAGAAAGAGCATTAAGCCCATCAACATGCTCGACGACGATATGGCCCAAGAGCTTTGGTCGGGCATCAAGGATAAGGGCTGGGAGTTGTGAGGGCGGAGTGTTAACTGTTAACGCGAAACTTGCGTGATTTCAAGTTCAAAGTTCCAATTTTCCTAAAGGCTAAAACATATCCTTAAAACTTTAATATTATGTAATAATATTAAGCTCTAAGATTAAAGGTAAAAAAGCGGGCAACAAGGGCGGTTACGGGGTAACGAGTTAACGGGGCTATTTTACGTTTCTCCTCGTGGTAGCAAAATTTACCTCCCCGTGGTAGCAAAAATTGGGGTAAAAAAATCAAGGTTCAAGGAGTGTTAACTGTTAACCGTTAATTCCGCTTTTAGCGAAGATTCAAGATTCAAGGTTCAAGGTCGGATGCCTTCGGGTGTTCGGCCTTTTTTGTTTTCCCTCCTCCCTCAACCCTTCTCCCTCAACCCTCCTCCCTCAACCCTCCTCCCTCATCCGTAATTCGGGACAACCCTCGTCCAGGTGGAAAATAAGCTGTAATTTTGCATCGTGATTTGAAAGTTCTTTGAACTTTGAACTTTAAACATTGAACTTTCTCATCTGCCTGTGTATCAAAATTTCATATTACTATGGCAATCAAAGTTAAGGCAGTCGAGCGCGATGTGTCGTTCGACAGAAACAGCGAAAAATGGGCTTATGTGCTGCAGCCCGAGCTGTACAACAAACTCTCCCAGAGCAAAGTGATTCAAGAGGCTGCGCTGCGCAGCGGCATCTCGAAGGGCGCCATCAACGCCGCCTGGGACGCCATCGGCGAGGTCATCAAAGCCTGGGCCACCGAGGGTCACAGCGTCGCCATCCCCGGACTGGGCAGCATGCGCTTCGGTCTGCGCAGCAAATCCATCGCCGACGTGAACAAGGTGGGCTCCGACCTCATCACCACCCGCCGCGTGATCTTCACCCCCAACGTGGAAATCAAGGAGGCACTGAAGAAGACCTCGATCAACATCACCTGCTACGACCGCACCGGCCTGGTGGTGAAGCGTGTGACCTCGAGCGATGATGCGAACATCGAGGACCCGGAGAACGATTCTTCGACGGGCTCAGGACAAGGCAACCAAAACGGCGGTGGCGGCTCCGAAACGCCTACCGGCGGCGGTGGAAACACTGGAGGAAACACTGGAGGAAACACTGGCGGAAACGGTGGTGGTGGCGACGGGGAAGACCCGGAAGCTGAGTAAAGTTGAGAGTTTAGAGTTGAGAGTTTAGGGTCAGTTGGAAAGTTGAGAGTGCCGCCTGCGGCGGAGTCCTAAAAACTGACAACTCTACACTAACCACTGACTCTAAACTCTACACTCTAAACGCTAAACTAAAAAAGGGCGGCGATGCCGCTGGGCTGTCGCCCCCGATTTTTAAAGGGATATCTAAAACCACGAAAAACATGAACGGAATTGACATTACGGCTATAGTCCTGGCATTGGTCGGGATGGTGAGCGGTTGGATCACCTGGTTTTTCGACCGCAAGAAACACCGGCAGGAGGTGGAAAGCATGCGCAACGACAACAAGCACAAGGAGATGGACCTCGCCAAAAAGTATGTTGACGAATACGACCGCACCATTGCCCAACGCCTGCGCAACGACGTGAACGATTTGCGTAACGAAGTAAACCAGCTGAAAGATGTGTTGCAAAAGATCAAGGTTTGTCCTTATCTCGTTGAGTGTCCTGTGCTTGACGGGCTGCTGGACAAGCCGAAAGGCGAGTAAAAGTTCAGAGTTGAGAGTTGAGTGTGTAGAGTCAGTTGAAAAAGTTGATAGTGTTGTAGTGGAGCACAGCGACACGCTTCGCGAAGTGACCACGATAACCGTTCAGCTGAACGACACTGGCGACACGCTCAAGATCTCAACCGTGACAGACCGCGAGCGCATACGCTCGATGTCAGATGTCAGAAGTAAGAAGGAAGATGTGTATGTCCGCACAGACACCGTATATATCGAGAAGGAGGCCGAAAAGACCGTGGCGGTGGTCGGGCCGAACGTTGAGATAGACAAGGACGGCAACGTGACCAAGCGAGTGAACCGAGTGGCGCAGATCCTCAAATGGCTTTTCCTAACATTGGTGGCAGTAATTGCCATCATCATTCTGATAAGAATCAAACTACGAAGATAAGGCTGGTGCCGAAAGGCATCGGCCTTTTTGTTTTTAGGTCACACAGATAGCACAGATAGCACAGATTTTTGCTTACGGCTTATAAGGGGTTTAAGAGTTCAAGGGGTTCAAGAGTTTGAGGATATTCGTGAAAATTTGAAGTTTTTTCTGTTGTATTCGCAAAAATTTGTAATTTTGCAGCCGTAATTAAATGAAATTTGTGTTATGTCGCAATTGGATTTAAATAAAGAAATAGTTTTTGCATCGTCCGATACGGACGTGTCGCACGCTATTTCGCGGCTCGTTAAACAGGGGAAAATGAAGAAGATAGCCCCAAGGCTTTACACAACCAACCTGATCGACAGTCCCGAGAATATCGTCCGTCGCAATATCCTCAACATCCTGATGTGGCGTTTCCCGAAAATGGTGATAAGCCATCGAAGCGCACGGGAAATGAGGCTGACGGCCGGAGGTTTTTTCTTCCTCACGGGCAACGTGAACCGCAAGGTGACTGACCTGCCGGGTGTGACGGTGGTGGTGAGCAAAGGTCCTGAAGGTGACCGGAACGACACGGTGTTCGGCCAGATGTTCATCGCAGGCGAATACCGTTGGATGCTGGAAAACATGCAGGAGTCGCGCAGAAGTGGCGACGAATCGAAAGTGCTGCCCCCTGAGGTGATTGAGAAGAAGCTCGGAAGCATACTGGTTGCCAGCGGTGAGGACGGGCTGAACGCCTATCGCGACACACTGCGGGAAACTGCTGTGAGGCTGGGCATGGACAAGGAGTTCCAAAAGATCAACAAGCTGATTTCGGCCCTGTTAGCCACGCACGAAGCCGATGTGCTCAAGACCCCATACGCACGGGCACTGTCGGTGGGGCTGAGGTTTGACGAGGCGCGCAAGCAGCTGTTTGAGACGCTGTTCGACGCGTTGCAGGAACAGCATTTCGTTTCGCGACAGACACCTGTCCAGACTGAGGCCGAATACCGCGACATCGCCTTCTTTGAGAGCTACTTCTCGAACTATATCGAAGGCACGGAGTTTGAGGTGGGTGAGGCGCGCCAGATTGTGGAGACGGGAATCCCCGTTGAGCACCGCAACGAGGACTCGCACGACATACTGGGCACCTTCCAGCTGGTGTCGAACCGGAGCGAGATGATGCGCTATCCGCAGTCGGCCAAGGAGCTGGTTGACATATTGCGTCGCCGCCATGCCATACTGTTGGCGTGGCGACCCGATTTGAACCCGGGACAGTTCAAGACGGTGAACAACCGAGCGGGCAACACCGAGTTTGTGGATGCCAAGCTGGTGGAGGGTACGCTGGAGGCGGGTTTCGACTATTACACCGCCTTGACATCGCCATTGGCCAAGGCCATCTACATGATGTTCCTTATCAGCGAGACACATCCCTTCAACGACGGCAACGGGCGCACGGCGAGGGTGATGATGAATGCGGAGCTGTTCAGGGCGGGCGAAGCCAAAATCATTGTCCCCACGGTCTATAGGGAAGACTACCTGCTGTCGTTGCGCAAACTGAGCCGCCAAGGAGAGCCGTCGGCCTACATCAAAGTGATGGAGACGCTGCACCGTTTCGGGCAGACGCTCTGTGGCCGCACCACCGACGACCTGCTGAGGTATCTTGCCGCCTGCAACGCCTTCAAGGAGCCCGAGGAGGCCAAGTTGAGATTTGAATAATTTGAAATCAATTAAAATCAAAAATATTTTGGCTGAGTTCAAGAGTTCAAGGGTTTAAGAAGTTTGCTCATCAAGCTCGCAG
>CALEMB010000084.1 GCA_937902805.1 uncultured Bacteroidales bacterium | reverse complement strand
GATGAGGTATGAAGTATGAGGTATGAGGTGATGAGGTATGAAGTATGAGGTATGAGGTGATGAGGTATGAAGTATGAGGTATGAAATGATGAGGTATGAAGTATGAGGTATGAAATGATGAGGTATGAAGTATGAGGTATGAAATGATGAGGTGTGAGGTTTTAGTCTGATTTCGGGAGGGTAACAGTGATGGTGGTGCCTTCGTCGGGTTGGCTTTCAATGGAGAGTTGCCCGTTGTTCAGCTTGACCAACTCAATGCAGAGGGGAAAACCTATGCCCGTGCCATGTTCGCCGGAAGTGCCACTCTTTGAAAGGCCTAATTTGTTGTTTTGAGCGGAATCAAGCAATTCCTTGATGCGTTCCGCACTCATGCCGACGCCGTGGTCTCTGACATAAAAGCTGTTGTCGAGGGTGCCGACTTCGATGGTGCCACCTTGGTGGGAGAACTTGATGGCGTTGCTGATGAGATTACGCAGCACGGTACGGATGGTCTCGCGGTCGGCATTGACGAGCGTTCTTTGGACTTGTGTTGTAATGGTGATATCCTTCAGGTCGCTGGTGCCGCGAAGGGTGGCCGCCGTGTCGCTGACCAAAGCACCCAAGTCCAGACGAGTGGGTTGCAGCTTGCGTTTGCCCAACTGGAGCAAGGCCAACTCCTGTAGGTTGCCCAACAACTCAAGCTGGGTGCCGTTGTTAGCAAGGAGCTTGCCGATGGATTGGTGCGTTTCTTTTTGTATTTCAGCATTTTGTTCGGTGCTCTCGGTGACTTTATAAAGCATCTGAAGCACCTGATGCTGGGCCATCATGGGGTTGCGCAAATCATGACTGAGGATGGTGTAGTAGCGGTCTTTGGTCTTGGCCATTTCTTCCATCTCGCGTTTGCGGCGTTGCAATAGTCTGAGATTGAAGACCAGCAGCACCAATGCCACCAAAACGGTCACGACTAAGGCAATGAGCCAACGATTGCGTTGCTTTTGGGCTTGTATGGTTTGCTCCTGAAGTTGCAGCTGCTGCTCCTTCTGCTGTGTGTCGTAGCGCACTTGCCATAGGGTGAGTTGCCGCTCGGCGGTCTCGGTGCTGATGGCTTCGTTCAAGGCGGCGGCACGTTCCAATAGCGTCACGGCTTCGGCGTGTTGTCCGGCTTCTTTGCATTGTTGGGCGAGACCACGACAGGCTTCCAGCTCTTGTTTCTTCATGCCGAGTTCGCGCGCAAGGTCGATAGCGTCACGGTATTGTTCCAATTGTAATAAGGTGATGACTTCCGAGGCGCGGTTGCCAGTTTCACGGGCGATTTGCAGGGCTTTTTCGTTGCAGCTACGGGCTTCCTCAGCGTCACCGAGCTGATTGTAGATGTTGCCGAGTTGCGAAAGCCGTATACCGACTTGCGCTTGTCGATCCAGTTCCAAGTCAATGAGGTAAGCATCCTTGGTGAGCTGCAGGGCTTGGGCCAGCAAAGGTTTGCGCTCGTCTTCGGAAAGTCCCATTGACTTTGCCACCAGCACTTCGCCCAGCATGGCCTTGCGGATGGCCAATGACTTTGCGCTATGCTCAGGGTCGGATTTCAGCAGTTCCTCTTCGATGTGGATAGCACGGTTGAGGTAGTCGATGGCTACGTCGTGCTTGCCTGCGGAAGAGTAGATGCCCGCAAGGTTGCCCAACGAAGCGGAGAGGTTGCTCTTGTCGTCTTGAGCCTCATCGTAGGTCAGACACAGTTCTCCGTAATGCAGGGCTTGCTCGTAGTCGCCAAGACGGTGGTAGCAGTAAAGCAGGCAGGAGTAGAATTCGCATTGCAAGCCTAACGAGTCGGGCGGCACGAGGGCCAGACCCTCTTCATTGATGCGGATGGCTTCGGGCAGATGGCCTGCCATCGCCTCGTTGTAGGCACTGTCGACAAGTTGCAGCAACTCGTCACTTGTCTGAGCTTGTGCTGCGCTTGTCGCGAATATCAACAATATGAAAACCAGAGCTTTTCTCCACATCACACCTTAATTTATATATCGTCTTTCTTCCGTTTTTTTTCTTTTGCAAAAATAACGTGTTTTTTTGGATTGGGCAACTACCCAAAACTCGCATTTTTGTCCCCCTCTGAGAGGGGGTGCCCGAAGGGCGGGGGAGTAAAAAATGCGAGTTTTAGGTAGTATTTTTTCTGAAAAAATCGCTATAATTTTGCAGCATGAATAAACCCCTTTGCCTATGAAACAAACAACCAAACAGAAACAGAAACGAAAATCCGCCTTGCTTGTGGCAGCTTTAGCGATGATGCTGTGGCCTTCGGGGCACGCATGGGCGCAAAACGCTCTGTTCCACCATGAGAACTTC
>CALEMB010000083.1 GCA_937902805.1 uncultured Bacteroidales bacterium | reverse complement strand
CGTTGATTTCGACGACCTGTCCGTTTTCGATTTTCGTCTTGCTGTCGTTGTAGCGATTGAGGCGTTCGATGGTCTCGCGCCAAATCTCGGTAGACAAAGCAAAGGCTTCGGGGGTGCGGTCGTTCCAATGCGAGCGGCGTTCGAGTAGGTTGGGCTTTGTGGTATCGATACCAATGGCAATCTCTTCGGGAATTGCCAGCCCCGCGCCTTTCTTTACGGCATCGAAGATGTAGCGGTCACCACTCTCATTGAGGAATTGCCAAACAGCGCCATTGAGTTTGAATGGCTTTTCATCATGCTTGCGCGTGGCCTCCATCAAGTAAGGCACAATCGTATTGCGCCCGATGTATTCGGTGATGTCCTCCTTGGTGTAGTAGGCTCCCATTTGGGCTCGGTCGTTGATGTACTGCTCGAAGATGTAGCCCAGCACATCAGGGTTGATGTCTTTGCCTGTCGCTGTTAAGCGGTCGTCGAGATGCCAATGCCATTTGTCGAAAAAGTTAAACAGACTGATAAAAGCATCGTCGGCAATGTCGAGACCTGCGTAGTCAATTTCCAACTGATGCACATCAAACATACCACCATTAAGGTACGGAATACGTCCGTATACATTTTCAAAACCTCTGTCGTGCTTGGGAGCATTCAACCCACCATGAAACAAGGTCATCAAAAATCCTTTGTAGAAACTGCTGAAGAAGCGGTTCTCGCCCCTTTCTTGTTGCGTCCATTCCAGTTTGTGGCGAAGATAGTCCACATCGCCATCCAAGAAACCTTTCTTTTGTATGAAATAGCAGAACATCAAACGATTGAGCATTACCGAAGTGTACCACTGCTTGTTGCGGTTTTTACTGTCTTGAATATGATCGTCGATACCTGTGATGAACTTAGCAAAGTTGGTATGCTCTTTCTTGAATCCAGCATAGAAATCCTTCGTAATCTTTTCCGAATTGACGACAAAAGCAGCTTGTACCCGTTCCACAACATCCATAATGGTCGTGCGCTCGTCCAAACCGAACGACAATCCTTCCATTTTCTCAAACAGAAATTCGGCAGTCTCTAGACTTACATATTCCACAATCACAATATCGCGCTTCTCCACCTTCTTCACCGGTACTGACCACAGATGATGACACGTACCCTTTTGAACGAAGATGCAGATATAGTCGTTGGCGGAACGGCGCAAGCGCGTGTCGAGTTTCTTGCAAAGTGAGGATGTGGGAACCACGTCCACGAGACACGTGAGCACTTGGAAGCCGCTGCGTTCGGCAATCAGATGGAACTCATAAGGCGTTTCATCTATGACAATATCGAATAGCGTTTGCCCTTGGGGGTTGTTCCAACCCATCTCTGTAATAAACAGCTCATGGAAATTGCTTTCCGACAGGTGTTCGTTGAAAGTTCTTCTGTTCATTGTTCTAATGCTTTTAATCCCATTGAGCAGATGATGGTGGGGTCTTTGTGTTTGGTCTTGTCCTCGTCGATGCGGCAAAGATTGCCGTTCTTGTACATTTCGATGACGGTGTCCACAATATCATCTTGTGAACTGCCCGTACGCATCATGCGGCCAAGGATGAACTTGGAGTTTTCGAGCAAGGGATAGTTGTATATTTGGTCGATGGCAAACTTCAGGAACTCTTTCTTGTCTTGGTTGAAGATGTCATCGGGCTGATCATAGTAGTGGTTCAACAATTCGTAAATGCGGCGTTTGGTACTGAAACGACTGCCGAGGATGCCACCCACGTTGGTGTTCTCGGTTCGGATGTTCTTGACGGCCTTGTCAACCAGTTCCAAATGGCTGTCCTGTGGCTCCAAGCGTGGCTCGTCAATGGTGCAAGCCATTGCTTGAAGAATGCGCTTCTGCGATTGGCTCACCATCTCGCCCTTTGAGTTGTACCAGGACAACACATCAAAGTCGTTATAAGTTCTGGCATAGGTAATCACACCGTCTTCTATTCCATGAGGCGCTGCCTTGGTGGAATAGACGATGTTGCTCAGCTCTGGGATAATCTGTTTCAGTTTGGGATTGGCATCGGTGGCATTTTTCCAGATTTGCCAAGCCTGTGACCCAAGGTCAACATCGGCATCGTCCTCGTCCTCATCCAAGCTACCGCTCTTTTCATTGTACATGTCGCGCAGGTTTTGCTCGTTGCCTTCAAAGAACACCTCATCGCTGCCCACGATGTTGGCGTTCTCGTTGATGCGGGCATTCAAACGACGACGCAGGTTGATGATTTCCTCCACCTTGTCGGCTGGGAAGAACGAATAGCAGAAAATCTGTTCGGATTCCTGGTCGATACGGTCAACACGTCCAGCACGTTGAATCAGTCGGATGATGGCCCAAGGCAAATCGTAATTGACGATGACATGGGCATCCTGAAGGTTCTATCCTTCACTGAGCACATCTGTAGCGATGAGCACTCTCAATTCATTTTCTTTCGACACATCGGCCTTGTTGCTTTTTGGCGAGAAGCGGTCAACAATGGCTGTTGGGTTTTGTGAGCCTCCGGTTGCCTTGTCGATATGGGTCAAGCCACGCTTTTTCAATTGATGATAGACATAGTTGGCCGTGTCGGAATACTGGGTGAAGACTATCACTTTCTCGCCTTTGTGCGTTGTGTTTATCAAGCTTTCCAGTTCATCCAGTTTCTGGTCCGTTTTGGGATTCCAATCACCGCACAAATTGATCATCTTAATCAAGGTCTCACAATCCTTGTTAAGCTTCTGCTTCAGTGTTCGCTTAAAATACTTTGAATCAATCCACTGGACATTGTTCTTCCCAACAAGGCTGTTGTAGTATTCTTCAGCCTTTTGCATATACACCTTCATGTCGTTGGGGATTTGGATGAGGTCGTCGCCTGAGGCGCGTTCCTCCTCATCATTGTCGTGCTCAAAGATGTCGTTGATGTCGGCATCGTCCAAATAATCCTCTGGGAAGGTGTTTTCATCGCCAATGGGCAAACGGAGTTTGTTTTCGATGGCATAGATGAAAACGGCATTGCGCAAGATGTGGCGGAAGATGGTGAGCAGGAAGGAGAAACCGCTGCTGTCGATGCGCTTGAAGAAAGTGCTTTTGCAAAAGCCCATCATACGTGCTCCGGCACGAGATAAGTTTTCGATAATGTTCTTCTCGAACTTTGAAGCTTCCTCAGCTTTTTTCTCGTCAAGATAATGTATCAAGCCGTAACGCGGTAACTCCAAACTCTCCATCATGCCAATCATGCTTACAGAATAAAGTCGGCTGTATTGGTCGCCTTCCACCGTCTTGAACTTGATGGCCTTGGGAACGCGGTCGGGGAAATAGGATTTGTGCCCATCCTTGAACTCCAAATACTTGCGGCCATTGCTTGTGTCGGTCTTGGCATAGTTCTCTTTGATGAAAGTGCGGGTGCGGCGCACCAAGAACAGTTTCATCAGTTCTTGCCAGTCCTCCTGACATTCACTGCGCTCAAACGCCTTGATGCTTCGGATGAAATCCTCGTGCTTTTCGTTGAATTTCCTTTCACCACCCAGTTGCCTGATATAAGCTTCGGGACGAATACCCAAATCGGCATCGTCATCGATGAACAAACGCAGCTGGTTGCTGAGGTCTTGATAATGCTTGTTGTATGGCGTAGCCGTGAGCAGAAGCACCTTGCAATCTTGCTTTTGGATGAGGTCTTTGATATTCTTGTAACGAACACCTTGGTTGTTGCGAAGGTTGTGGCTTTCGTCAACAATAATCAGGCGATAATAGCGGGCGTTGTCCACATCAATTTGTTTGGCCATTGACATGATGTCCGCTTTCAAATCGTATTGGTTACGATACTTTGCCCACATCTCCTGCAAGTTGGCGGGGCAAATAATCAGTGTATTGCTCCCAAAACTGTTTTCATACATCTTGGCGATGGCGCAGGCGGTAATGGTTTTGCCCAAACCGACCACATCACCAATCATGGCACCACCGCGCTTGTCGTTGTTCAAGTGCCTTGCAGCAATCTTGACAGCGGTCTGCTGGAAATCGAACAACGAGCTTCGGAACTCTGGCGGAATGGTAAACTCCTTGACGCCCAAACGAGCTTCCTCGCTGAGATGATAAGCCGTTTTCAAATAGATGTAATACGGAGGAATTGCCTTTTCGCCCGCCCAACTGTTATCGATGATTTCGATGAGTTCCTTGGTAATATCCAGGCAGAACTTGTCCTCCCAGCGGTCGTCAAACCAACGGGACAACTTCTCTGCACTGTCGCTGTCGCCAAACTCAGCGTTCAGCTCGCCTTGTTTGGTCAAGCCAGAATAGGTCAAGTTGCTGCTACCCATGATGGCTTGTATCTTGTTGAAGTTGTCGTCTGGCCGATGGGCAAGATACAGCTTGGCATGAAGTGGCTCACGGAGATACAACTTCACGCACACCTTTTCGTCCTTCATTTGGGCAGAGAGGCGACGCAGGGTGAACTCATCCTGCTTGGTCGGCAAGCCCAGTTGCAGTTGTCGCTTGAAGTCGCGGGCTATTTCAAGCTTGCATTGGGCGACATAGTTGGCATCGGGCAGCGTCTTACCGGAATACAATTCACGAATCAATTCCTCGGCGGGTCGATGCATCCCTATCAACAAGCGACATTTGCGGAAAACGCGCTCGTCGTTTTCGTAAACATAATCTCCTTCAAGGGTATCAACCCGGTCAACTACTATATTCCAACCCCTGAGATTGAAATAACCCACGCAGAAATCCACGCGCCTTACGCCGATATTGGTAATAATACCTTGTAAACCTTCGGAAAACTTGGTGTCTATGTTGTCATATATTCTTGCCATGATGCTTTTGGTGTTAGGCGTTTTGCCTTTTCAAGCATCACAAAAAGAATCCGTGAGACTCTCAATTGTACCCGAGGATTTACTGGACCACCTACTACCATACAAGAAAGCTCACGGATATACCGTGAGCGTCTCGCTTTCTTGGTAGGTAGTACATGAAAGTGTCCAGTTTTCGGGTACTCCAAGGAAAAGCAAAAACGCTTATATCAATATGTTATTTAATCAGTTGTATTCTCTGTCTCTTTATTCTTTTTAGGTTGATGGGGACAAAAGTAATGAAAATATCGAATAAGCAAGCAAAATCCGAAATAAATCGATGGCGGGAATAAAGCATCTATATTTTCCTTATCTTTGTCCACTCAAAAATGCCATATATTGTATGACCCCATACAACTCCAAATATATCGAACAAAAACTGGGCGAAATCAAGGACAGGAAAAACAAGAACAGCTTTCTTGAATCCATAATGAACGACCCGACAGCCGCCCTCCTCTATGAAGTGAATGGCCACAAGACGGTTTCGTTTCCCGAAAACAAAGGTGTATATTAGAAAAACAAAAGGGTTCCTTTAGCAGGAACCCGACCCATCTGTTATCTCATTTTATTAATTGCATTTCGTTTGAAAATTATTAGTATTTTTGCGGCTTTAAATAACAGAAATGTAAAACAAAAAATTAATTGAAATCAGTTATGTATTATACATCTACGATATACAATCCTGAGAATGGAATTGAGGAAATCATCCAAGCCGCATCCAAATTCAATATTGACCGCTTTATCTTCGCTATTAAGTATAAGGACTGGGACGAGAAGAAACTGAAGCTCAAGGCCGAGGAAGTGGCCTTCTATAGGGGGAAACTTGAAGCCGAGTATGACAGACTTGCTGAGTTCGCCAAAGTTTTCATCCAAACGTTTGCCACCATGGACAACAAACGCTATAGTACCGCCCTGATTTTGCTGCGCAAACTCAAAAGTGGCATTAGCGAAACCAAGAAGCTCTTTCTGGAGTTTTGTCCAAGGGCACGCAGGGAGAGCATCTTCCACGCTATTGGCAACACACCCGTATCCGCCTTTGTTTATTCGAACATAAGTGCTAAGGATTATCAACTTGACCTGTTTAAGTTTGAGGGTTACCCTGATTGTGTCAACGAGCTCTACAACGAGATGGAGAAGTTCTTTATCGTTCTGATTCACAGCATTCATCTCTGCAATCAGGTGATGGATGAGGAGAAGAAAATCAGGAGCGACAACAAGTATTGCAAATTGCTGTTCGACAAATTCAAGGAGAACGTGTTGGGTGAATATGCCAATGTCTTCATATTATTCAAACGCGATTCGGAATACCTGACGGAAGAATACAATCCGGCCATCGCCAGCCGCAACCATTATGAAAACGACGAGGCCTGGGCTCCCATAGGATATCATAATTATACTAAGAAAGAAGTCGAGCATCTCATCATCAAGCAGGTGCTTGACGAAGAGAAAGGCAATGATCTTACGAGAACCGAGAAACTCCTGTTCGGAACTGATGAACAGAAAGTGCATAAGCTGCGTCACATTATCAAACATTTTGACGAATTGATTCCTGATAGCTATCATCGCCAGAACCTTCCGGGAAAGTACATACAAATGTTCTTCCAATATGTCGGCATTCCGAAAGGGCACGAGAAGGACGCTATCAAGTACTTCAACGAAACCTATCTTTCGGCTGCCAGTCACAAGTTCCTCACCATATCCTACCAGTCGGTGAATGCATACAAGAACGAGGTTAAAGAGGACTTAGACGGGTCGTATGAAGAGTTTGCAAACGATATCAGAAACCGCTTTGGCGCCACAAAAACGGTCAAAATGGTGGCCAATCTCTGATTTTTCGGAATTTTTCAATAATTTTTTCGGGTAAATCCATGAGATAACGTATTGGTCCGCTCGGACTGATACGTTTTCTTTATCTGGGAAACCCGTCGGACAATCAGTTTTTTTCGGTTTGCATGATTTTCTTAAACCCATCCTGATTGCATCCTTATCGTTTTCCTGATGGAAATCAGTTTTCAGCCCTCCGACAATCAGATAAGTCGAAAAGCAATCAGCCAAACTTGTTTCAGGAATCGGGAAAATGCCTTTCCAATCAGTTTTCCCTCCCTTTTGAAATCAATACTAAGTTGTTAAATATCAGTATTTTTGCACCACCAAACAACGAGAAAAAGGGTCAAGCGTTGTACCGTAGGCCAGTCTCACTTTCTCGGTTGTGCGGAGGGGCCCCTCGGTGAGACTGGGGGTATTCCCGGAAAGGACATGCATCATGTCTAAAAAGCATTTCATCCCAACCCCTCCTGCAAAAGAATATAATAAGGAGCAAGGTTGCAACCGTAACACAGATTTCTGCGTGAATGTGAAAACCATCCTGCGCGACGACAGCATTGCCGCAATAGGCAAGCATTACACCGGCGAGCTCACCCGCGACACGGAAGAGCACTACACCTTCCTCGAGACCCTGCCGCCGAAGGTTTACAAACGCAATCCCAGGCTGTACGACGGCAAGTACATCACCGTCACCCGTAAGAAGGACGGTAGACTGCAGCCCAACTTCAAGCCTATAAAGGAGTGGAAGGGCTTCAGCCCCGTAAACTACGCCAAGGGCGTGGCCAACGAACTCCTCTGGGCAATGGAAAGCCTTTTAGAAAAGGAGGCACCGAAAGAGTAAGCATCAGTCTCAAATCTCAGTCTCAGTTAGAAAAAAAGTCACAATCCAACTCAAAACCCTCTTTTAAGACACTTATAACTATTTAATAATCAATAATATAAGTATATAAAAAGAAGATATAGGGGTACCTTTTATAATAACTGAGACTCTGAGACTGAGACTGCAGAACAGCATCAAGCAACACTTAAATTTCTAGAAAGCAATGGATTACAATATTTTTGATAGTACCGCTCCGGCGATGCCCAAGCCTAAAAAAGGCACAGAATTCTGCAATTTACTCCTCTCACAGGCCTCGAAAGAGATGCGCGAACCTCTCGTTCCGATGGCCATGCCCGCTCTTGCGGCTCATCTCACGGACGTGGAATTTATGTATTGTGACAACAAATACTACGAACTCTGCGGCCAAATGGGTCATTTGATAGGTCCTTCTGGTATAGGCAAAGCCCAATTCACGCACCTTGTTGAGGCCATTATGCGCTCTTTTCGAGACCACGATGAGACTGAATACAAGAAACTGGTCGACTGGCAGCGCCAGATGAAGACCAAAGGGGCCAACAAGGAGAAACCCGAGCGTCCCGACGTGAGGTTCTGGTTCCC
>CALEMB010000082.1 GCA_937902805.1 uncultured Bacteroidales bacterium | reverse complement strand
TTCTTTTTCCATCTTTCGTTACGTTTTGTTGTAACGCTTTTTCAGGACAAGACAGACTAAGCAATAAAAAAGCTCGCCATTCGGCGAGCTTTTTTATTGCTATTGTTTGCGTTCCCAGACCTCAAAGCGATAGGAATAATCTACTTGTGGGTCGTCGTCGATTACTTCAAGGTCAACGAGGCTCCATTCCTCGAAGTTGACGTATGGGAAATAGGTGTCGGCCTCGAATTCTTTGTCGAGACGGGTCAAATAGAGACGGTCGGCCTTGGGCAGGAACTGCTCGTAGATGCTACCGCCGCCCATGATGAAGACCTCTTCTTCGTTTTGGACCATATCGAGGGCTTGAGGGATGGAGAGGGCTAGCTCGTAGCCTTCCGGAGCCTTGTCCAAACGGTCAGAGATGACGATGTTGCGGCGGTTAGGCAAAGCCTTCTGACCTGGCAACGAAAGCCAGGTGTTATGTCCCATGATGACGCAGTGCCCCGAGGTCACCTTCTTGAAATGTTTCAGGTCGTTGCTGTTGTGCCAGATGAGTTGGTTGTTGATGCCGATGGCGCGGTTGGCGGCCATGGCGACGATGATGGATATTTTCATTTTTGTTGTCCTTTCGTAGGGGCGGACCCGTGTGTCCGCCCTGATTTATGGTTTGTCTATCATATTATTGGGC
Organism: uncultured Bacteroidales bacterium; assembly: GCA_937902805.1. Taxonomy (GTDB): domain Bacteria; phylum Bacteroidota; class Bacteroidia; order Bacteroidales; family F082; genus Limimorpha. The sequence goes on along the minus strand of CALEMB010000082.1, from coordinate 7,478 downwards.
AGACACATGGGTCTGCCCCTACATTTATACCGATACCTCGCCTTTTATAGCAGGCCACGGGTCATAATTCTCTAATGTGAAATCATCAAATTTGAAGCCAAAGATGTCTTTGACCTCGGGATTTATTTTCATTGTAGGCAAAGGTCTTGGTGTGCGTTGTAATTGTGTCTTTACCTGTTCGACGAGGTTGTTGTAGATGTGCACATCACCGAAGGTGTGAACAAATTCGCCGGGTTGCAAACCGCACACTTGTGCCATCATCATGGTGAGGAGGGCGTAGGAAGCGATATTGAATGGTACACCGAGAAACACATCTGCGCTACGTTGGTAGAGCTGGCACGACAGTTTGCCGTCGGCCACATAGAACTGGAAGAAAGCATGGCAGGGTGGGAGTGCCGCCTTGCCCGCTGCCACGTTGGCGGCGAAGTCTTTCTCGTGCTCATCAGGCAAGACGCTGGGATTCCATGCTGTGACAATATGCCTACGGCTGTTCGGGTTTTCCTTAATGCTCTTCACCACCTCGGCGATTTGGTCGATGCCTTCATTGTTCCAGTTGCGCCATTGCGCGCCGTAGATAGGACCGAGGTCGCCGTTTTGGTCGGCCCACTCGTCCCAGATGCTGACTTTGTTGTCGTGCAGGTATTTGATGTTGGTATCGCCACTAAGCAGCCACAACAATTCATGGATGATGCTCTTCAGGTGCACCTTTTTTGTCGTGACCAAAGGGAAACCCTCAGAGAGGTCGAAACGCATTTGGTAGCCGAACACACTGATGGTGCCGGTACCTGTGCGGTCGCCCTTCTGATGGCCGTGGTCAAGGATATATTGGAGCAGGTCTAGGTATTGCTTCATGGGAATGCGGAATGCTGAATTAGGAATGCTGAATGAGGGATTAGTTTTGCTCGGGAGTGTGTTTATATTTGAACAAAACCGCAAACAAGATGCCCACCACCAAAGCAAAGGCTGCAAACACATACCAAGCCGATGACCAGCCACCCATCAGGTTGAAGCTCGGGTCGGCGGCAGAAGGCTCGTAGACCAAACGGTTCACCACGGCTTGGGCGCACAACGAACCGATGGTGGCACCGAGTCCGTTGGTCATCATCATAAACACACCTTGGGCACTGCTGCGGATGCTGACGTCAGTGTTTTGGTCGACGAAGAGCGAGCCGCTGATATTGAAGAAATCGAAGGCCACGCCGTAGACGATCATGGAGAGAATCAGCAGGACGAGACCGAAACCCGTGGGACTTCCCGCACCGAGGAAGAAGAAACGCAAAGCCCAGGCCACAAAGGCGATAAGCATCACTTTCTTGATGCCATACTTCTTCAGGAAGAACGGGATGAGCAGGATGCACAGCGTCTCGGAAATCTGCGAGATGGACGACAGGAACACGTTGTGCTTCACCGCAAAAGCGTTGGCATACTCCGGAATCTTGCCGAAGTCGTCAAGATAGGGGGTGGCGAAGCCGTTGGTCACCTGCAAGCACATGCCCAAAAGGAACGAGAAGATGAAGAACACGCACATCTTCGCGTCCTTGAACAATGAGAAAGCGCGCAAGCCGAGGGTGTCGACGAACGACTTGCTCTCCACGTTCTTGTTGACGGGGCAGTTGGGCAAGGTAAATGAATAAACAGCCAGGATAAGGCCCCAAGCCGCCGAAACAAACAACTGCTGGTAGCCATCCTTAAATCCAGTGAAGTTGACGATCCACATGGAAAGGATGAAACCGATGGTGCCGAACACGCGGATAGGAGGGAAGGCCTTCACTGTGTCGAGGCCGGCTTGGTTCAAGGCGTTGTACGACACCGAGTTGCCTAAGGCAATGGTCGGCATGAAGAACGCCACGCTGAGTGCGTAGAACGGGAATAACCGATGGAAAGTGATGGCATTGCCGTATTTCATACCCATGTAACCCGCCAAGGCCATGAAGACGGCGGCAAGGAAATGACAGATACCGAGCAGCTTTTGTGCGGGAATCCAGCGGTCTGCCACGATGCCCATCAAAGCAGGCATGAAAAGGGATACGATACCTTGGATGGCAAAAAACCTTCCGATGTGGACACCCATGCCGACGCGGCCAAGATAGATGCCCAAAGAACAAAGATAAGCTCCCCACACCGCAAAGATGAGGAAGTTCATCACGATAAGCCTGAATTTGATTGCTTTCATTATTTTTGATTTAAAGATTTAAAAATTCAAAGATTTAAGATTTCAAGATTTAAAGATTCATCATTCATCATTCATCATTCTGCATTCTCCTTACCTCATACCTCATACCTCCTACTTCCTACTTCCTACCTCCAAACTCTGGATTGCTTCGTTCCTCGCAATGACGCGAAGCGACAACCTCCTACCTCATACCTCCTACCTCATACCTCCTACTTCCTACCTCCAAACTCTGGATTGCTTCGTTCCTCGCAATGACGCGAAGCGACAACCTCATACCTCATACTTCCTACCTCCTAACTATTACCTCCTAACTCTCAACTCTAAACTCTACTATTGATTTCATCCCTAATCTTCGCCGCCTTTTCATAGTCTTCATTGTCGATGGCTTCTTGGAGCAGCTCTTCCAACGCTTCCATGTTGAGCAAGTTGAGGCTAGCGGACGCGTCTACCTTATTAATATGGCCTCCTTCGTCATTGGCAGTTGGCTTGTCCATGTCTTCCATGATGATGCCAGCTTCTTCCATCACAGCCTCGTAAGCATAAATCTCGCAGCCCGCACGCACAGCGATGGCGATAGCATCAGAGGGGCGTGCGTCAACCATCGTGAGGTCGTCGCCCTGCTTGCACACCAGCATGGCATAGTACACACCGTCACGGAAACGGTTAATCACCACTTCCATGACCTCGACCCCAAACTCCTTGGCGAACCTCAAAAAGAGGTCGTGTGTATGAGGCCTGCCGTTGCGGTGCTTCTCAATACCTACGGCAATCGACTCGGCTTCCGCGCTGCCTATGACGATGGGCAGACGACGTTGTGAGAGTTTGTCGCCCAAGATCAAGACATAGGCTCCTGTCGAGGATTCGCTGTAAGTCAGACCTACAATTTCCAAATTGACTTTGTTCATAGCTGCTCGATTTAGGATGAAAAACAGGTTATGAGTCGCTAAAAAACTGATTATTAAGTTTCTATTTCAGATTAAAACCTACTTCCTTCAATCGTCAAAAATAAGGACTTTTTGGGAAATGGACAAAAAAAGTTGCATCAATGAAAATTTCTATGCAAAAAAATTTCATTTCAATTCATTTTGTCCTTATTTTTGTCCCCTCAAAATACATTGATTTTGCTTGAAACAATGTTTAACTTAATATCAATCTTATGATTAGCAACAGTATTGTTTACATCGTGTTGGCAGCCTCAGTTTTGGCGCTGACATTTGCTTTCATCTTCTACAAGCAGATGATGAAAGAGGACGAAGGTACTGACTTGATGAAGAAAATTGCTGCTTACGTGCGCAAGGGAGCTATGGCTTACCTGAAGCAACAGTACAAGGTGGTGATCATTGTGTTCATCGTCTTGGCCGCCATTTTCGGCATCATGGCTTACTTCAAATTGCAGAACGGCGTCGTGTGGTTCGCATTCCTCACGGGCGGTTTCTTCTCGGGCTTGGCTGGCTTCTTCGGCATGAAGACGGCCACCTACGCCTCGGCACGTACGGCTAATGCTGCCAGAAAGTCGCTCAACAGCGGCTTGCAAGTGGCTTTCCGCTCGGGTGCTGTCATGGGTCTCGTCGTGGTGGGCCTCGCCCTGCTGGACGTTTCCGTATGGTTCCTCGTGTTGAATGGCACTGGTTTGCTTGAAGCCGTCGGCGCTGAGAAAGACCTGATTACCATCACCACCACCATGCTGACCTTCGGTATGGGTGCTTCCACTCAGGCTCTGTTCGCTCGTGTGGGTGGCGGTATCTACACCAAAGCTGCTGACGTCGGTGCCGACCTCGTCGGTAAGACCGAGTACAACATTCCTGAGGACGACCCGCGCAACCCCGCCACCATCGCCGATAACGTTGGTGACAACGTCGGTGACGTTGCTGGTATGGGTGCTGACCTTTACGAGTCCTACGCTGGCTCCATCCTCGCCACGATGGCCTTGGGTGCTTCCGCTTTCGCTACCTCCGCTGTTGAAGGCATGCAGATGAAAGCCGTGTTCGCTCCCATGCTGATTGCCGCTGTGGGCGTGCTCCTTTCCTTGATTGGTATCTTCATGGTCCGCACCAAGGAAAATGCTGGCATGAAAGAACTTCTGGGCGCTTTGAGCCGTGGCACCAACACTGCCGCCTGCTTGATTGCCGTTGCAACCTTCGGTATCATGTATTTCCTCTTTGGTAAAGAAACTGGCGACTATGCCAACATGTGGTGGCAGACCTCACTTTCGGTGGTGGTCGGCTTGCTGGCTGGTGTCATCATCGGTAAAGCCACTGAATATTACACTTCACAGAGCTACAAGCCTACGCAAAAGGTGGCCGAAAGCTCGAAGACGGGTCCTGCCACTGTCATCATCTCTGGCTTGGGTCTCGGCATGCTTTCAACGGCCATCCCGGTTGTCACCGTGGGTGTGGCCATCGTGCTGGCTTACATGTGCGCCAATGGCTTCCATATTGAATTTAATGCCGTGAACCTCTCAAGAGGTCTTTATGGCATTGGCATCGCTGCTGTGGGTATGCTGTCAACGCTGGGTATCACCCTGGCTACTGACGCTTACGGTCCCATCGCTGACAACGCAGGTGGTAACGCTGAAATGAGCGGCCTCGAACCCGAAGTGCGTAAGCGCACCGACGCCCTCGATGCTCTCGGCAACACCACCGCCGCCACGGGTAAGGGCTTCGCCATCGGTTCTGCCGCTTTGACAGCTCTGGCCCTGTTGGCATCCTACGTTGAAGAAATCAAGATTGCCTTGATTCGTGTCGGTCAAACCACGCTGACCATCGGTGATGATGTGGTTAACACCGCCCAGGCTTCTCTGATTAACTTCATGAACTACTACAACGTCAACCTGATGAACCCCGTTGTCCTTGTCGGTATTTTCATCGGTGCCATGATGGCCTTTGTGTTCTGCGGTATGACGATGAACGCTGTTGGTCGTGCAGCTCAGAAGATGGTGGAGGAAGTCCGCCGTCAGTTCAGCACCATCCAAGGTATCCTTGAGGGTAAGGCTGAACCCGACTACGAGCGTTGCGTGGCTATCTCGACGAAGGGTGCCCAACACGAAATGTTGGTGCCTTCCATCCTCGCCATCCTCGTCCCGATTTTGACGGGTGTCATTTTGGGTGTTCCTGGTGTTCTCGGCCTCCTCATCGGTGGCTTGAGCACAGGCTTCGTCCTGGCTGTCTTCATGGCCAACTCGGGCGGTGCTTGGGACAATGCCAAGAAATATGTTGAAGAAGGTAACTTCGGCGGCAAGGGTTCTGACAACCACAAGGCTACCGTCGTTGGCGACACCGTCGGTGACCCGTTCAAGGATACGTCAGGTCCTTCGCTGAACATCCTCATCAAGCTGATGAGCATGGTGAGCATCGTGATGGCCGGTTTGACGGTCACCTGCCACCTGCTGTAAGCAGTTTTAGCATTGACAAAAAGTCCTCTGAGAAATTTTTCTCGGAGGACTTTTTTTTGGTACGGTTTTTGAAATACGTAAAAAATGTTTGAAAAATTGAAAGATTTGAACAACGAACAATAATAATTACTAATTTTGCCACAAATTTAAATCAATAAGCAATGAAGAAAGTGATTTATCTGCTTGGTATTATGCTCCTTTTTGCTGGAGTTGCCAAGGCCCAAGACGCAAAGGTTCAGAACGGACCTCAAATTGAATTCGAAAAACTCGTGCACGACTACGGTGATGTGCCCTACAACGGCAATGGCGAATGCGAATTCCGTTTCACCAATACCGGCAACGAACCTCTGCTGGTGCAAAAACCTAAGTCAAGCTGCGGCTGCACCATTCCCTCATGGCCCAAGGAACCCATCCTTCCTGGTGAGTCGGAAGTCATCAAGGTGACTTACAGAACCAACCGTGTGGGTAACATCAATAAAACCGTCACTGTGACTTCAAACGCCCTCAACGAACCGTCTGTGGTGTTGCGCATCAAGGGTCGCGTGCTTGAGCAGCCCACCGAGGCCATGCCCGAGAAGAAAGATGATTTCGGCGGTGGCTCACCTGTCAACAATCAGTAAATCATATCAATAAATAATCCAACCAAATAGCCGTCTAATGTAGCGTTAGATGGCTTTTTGTTCAAATCAAACCTTTATGCCACAAATATCCAAAAAAGGTATGGAACTGCCGCAGTCGGCAATCCGTAAACTCGTTCCTTTTTCTGATGCTGCCAAAGAGCGCGGCGTCCATGTGTATCACCTTAACATTGGCCAGCCCGACATCGAGACCCCTAAAGGCGCACTCGCTGCCTTGGCCGACACCGCCCGCGAGCTTCCTGGCACCCATGGCGTGCTGGAATACAGCCATTCAGCTGGCATTCCGACGTATCGTCGTGCCCTTTGCAACTATTACCATCGTCATGGCATCGATGTGACTCCTAACCAGATTATCGTCACTACTGGTGGTAGCGAGGCTTTGCAAATGGCTTTCACAGTGTGCCTCAATCCTGGCGACGAAATCATCATCCCGGAACCTTACTACACCAACTATAACACCTTCGCCAAGCTATGCGATGCCAAGATTGTCACTATCCCCAGCGACATCAGGACCGGCTTTGCTCTGCCTCCTATTGAAGAGTTCGAGAAAGTGATCACTCCTCGCACCAAAGCCATCATGATTTGTAACCCCAACAACCCCACGGGTTATCTTTACACCCATGAGGAGTTGTTGAAGGTGGCTGGTCTGGTCAAGAAGTATGACCTTTATCTTTTTGCTGACGAGGTGTATCGTGAGTTCTGCTACGACGGTCACAAGCACTTCAGTGTGATGCAACTTGATGGTTTGGAGCGCAACACCATCCTGTTCGACTCGGTCTCGAAGCGTTACAGTGCTTGCGGTGCCCGTGTAGGTTGTTTGGTGACCCGCAACAGTGAGGTCTACGCCATCGCCATGCGTCTGGCTCAGGCCCGTCTCTCGCCGCCGAGCTTTGGTCAGATTTTCGCTGAAGCTGCTGTCAACACCCCACAATCGTACTTTGACGGTGTGTATAACGAGTACATTGCCCGCCGCAACGTCATCGTCGAGGGTATCAACAAGATTCCGGGCTGCTTCTGCCCGATGCCTAAGGGCGCCTTCTACACGGTCATTGACCTGCCCATCGACGACAGCGACAAGTTCTGCCAGTGGCTGCTCACCGACTTTAGCTACAACGGTGCCACGGTGATGTTGGCTCCTGCCACGGGCTTCTATGCCGACCCGGAGAAGGGCCGCCACCAAGCTCGTATCACGTATTGCCTCTGCATCAACGACCTCAAGGCCGCCATCACATGCATCGAAGAAGCCTTGAAGGTGTACTCCGGTAGGCTGAGATAA
>CALEMB010000081.1 GCA_937902805.1 uncultured Bacteroidales bacterium | reverse complement strand
TCATTTCACTGAGCAAACCGCCCGAATCGTTTGCCCGCGGTTGCGGTCGCTGCTGCAGCAGAGGTGACTACTGTCGGAATTGAAATGGAAACCCCACGAACGGTACGGAAATTCTTTATTGAGTGAAGCTGACCAGTAAAGCCCGAGGTCGGTGTTGAACACATCATCCCAATAGTAGCCGGTAGCGGGTAAAAAGAGTTCGTTGCCATTTGAGGCGATAATGTGCCATCCTTTCACGCCGTTCAGGGTGGTCCACTCGCCCGTCGTGTTGAGGAACAGCTCCTCCCATTCTTCAATGGTTGGCGTGCGCCATTCCGCGCCCCAGTTGGCTTTGGCGGCATCGTCAGCAGGCTCCAGGATGGCTTTGCCGTCAACGAAGCTGTCGAGACCGCAGCACGAATCAGTGCAATATTTGTTCAACTCATAACGATTGTGGCGGAAATTACCATAACGGTAGCTTTTCCAGTCATAGAGTTCCTTGGGCGCGGTCTCGCCCCACGCGAAGTAATCTCCATAGCTTTCTGGGGTATCGGCACCTACATTGCAGGTCGCCCACAAGATGCCGCTCGGCAATCCGAGGTCAACGTATTCGTGGCCGTTAACCTCATCCCCACCACCACCGCTCGGGTCATCGGGTTTGTTGCATCCCACAACAAGAATTGACGCCACTACCAAGAGTCCAACAACCTTTATGAGCCTATTCATTTCTTTGGTTTAGCCTTATTCTCAAAACAGCAGGAATGAAATGCCGGCCATGATCGTGTGCATCGTGCGTGTATAGGTATTATAAGGAATTCCCATGAGTGCATTTTCAGGATACAATGTTGTCTTATAGCCGATTACGCGATAGTTGTACGACACAAACAAGTTCAAGGTGGAAAAGCGATAACCCGCTTCCACATCCCAATACAAGCCTTTCATGGAACGTTCGCGAGTGGCATTAACTGGGTCGCCCGACGGCATCACTTCGACCGTAGGAATAGATTTCTTGCCAGCAAACATATAGCCCAGCTTTGCCCCAATGAAAAAACCTTTTTCATAATCCTTTGAGAAATAATGCTGGAATCTCACGAAGACAGGAAAATCGAAAGAGCCTTCCATCAAACTGTAATACTCGGCACCAGCTCCCAGTCCAACAAAGTTCTTGCCCAGCATCAAACCAAACGACATGGAGCCGCCGCCATAGAACAATCTGGCACTTGCTTCAGTTGGTGTCTCGCTAAGGAAGCCACGGCCTGCCTTCAGTTCGATATTCAGTTTTGTCGATTTGTTAGCAAACCAGCCATTCTTAGGGGATACTTCATTCTGCGCCTGGGCATAGCAACCCATGAGCAACAGGGCGGCCACCAATACGAATTGTTTTAGAACACGTTTTTCCATAGCAAAAGGATTTGTTTTGATTTGCAAAGAAACAAAAATAATACAACACCAACGCTTTCCCAACTAAAATTATTACTTTTGCGGTCAAAAGATATAATAATGCCAAACGCTAGACGATTGCTCAACAACGATGAAGACCGCCGCGTGGTGGAGGCCATCAGACAAGCTGAACTGAACACTTCGGGCGAAATCAAAGTGCACATTGAGAACTATTGCCGGGGTGATGTGGAGAAACGCAGCTTGTTTATTTTCAACCGCTTGAAGATGAATGAAACGCAGCAGCACAACGGCGTGCTTATCTATTTGGCCATCCACAACCACAAGTTCGCCATCCTTGGAGACGAAGGCATCAACAAGGTCGTGGAAGACGGCTTTTGGAACGACGTGAAAGACCTAATGCTAAGTCACTTCAAGGAAGGACGTTTTGCCGACGGCCTCGAGCAAGGCATCCAACGTTGTGGCGAGAAACTCAAGACCTATTTCCCCTACCAATCCGACGACGTCAACGAAATCCCTGATGAAATTTCCTATGAAAACAACTAAACAATATAGTCTGCTGCTTGTCCTGATACTTGTGCTACTTTTTTGCACAGGCTTGAGGGGCCAGTTGCCCACGCCGTCCAATCCGCCCCGTCTAGTCAACGACTATACAGGCACTTTGAGCCATACTCAAATCAATGCTTTGGAGCATAAGCTAGTCGCCTACAACGACAGCACTTCCACCCAGATTCTCGTCATGCTCGTCAACGACCTGCAAGGCATGAGCATCGACCAATTTGGCACAGAAATCGGACATTCTTGGGGCGTGGGGCAGAAAGAAAAAGGTAACGGCGTGGTGATTTTGGTCAAGCCGAAGAAAAACACCGAGAGAGGCCAAGCGGGCATCTATCCGGGCTATGGCATGGAAGAATACGTCACCGATGCCACAGCCAAGATTATCATTGACAAGGAAATGATTCCCGCCTTCAAGGAGAACGACTATTATACTGGCATCGACAATGCCGTCAACGTCATCATGGACCTCTGCGCAGGCAAGTTCACCCAAGACGAATACGCTAAAGGTGACAAGGGTATCCCTATTGGGTTCATCATTCTTGTCCTCATTGCACTTATTATCATCTTCCGTTCAAGCAACGGCAACCAAAACTATTCCGGTGGTGGCAACCGTACCATCTGGATTCCTATGGGTGGTGGCTTCGGTGGAAGTAGCTTTGGTGGTGGAGGTTTCAGCGGTGGCGGCTTCGGTGGCTTCGGTGGAGGTGGCTTTGGCGGAGGCGGAGCTTCGGGGAGTTGGTAATTAGTAATTGAAAATTGAGAATTGAGAATTGAAAATTGAGAATTGAAAATTGAGAGTTAAGAGTTAGGGGTTAGGAGTTAGGAGTTGTAGGGCTATCACAATGTGGCGACCGAGAATTTTTGAATTTTAAATATCGAATTTAATCAGAATATGTCTGAACCCATCATCGAAATCAAAAACGCATCCATTTTCCAAAGGGAGAACCTGGTATTGTCGGATGTCAACCTGACGCTACACAAGGGCGAGTTCATCTATCTCATCGGTCGCACAGGTAGCGGAAAGTCCTCGCTGCTGAAGACCCTTTATGGCGAACTGCCCGCCCGTGACGGCACTTTCAGGGTGGCTGGCTACGACCTCACCAAGCTGAAAAGAAAAGACATCCCTTACCTTCGCCGCAAAATCGGCATCGTTTTCCAAGATTTCCAACTGTTGTTTGACCGCAGTGTGGAGAAAAACCTGGCTTTTGTGTTGGGTGCCACAGGATGGACGGAAAAAGCGGAGATTTCGCGCCGCATCGACGAGGTGCTGTCGAAGGTGGGGCTGGCTGACAAGCGTAAGAGCATGCCGCACCAAATGTCGGGCGGCGAGCAGCAAGGTGTCGCCATCGCCCGCGCCCTGCTCAACGATCCCGATGTCATCCTTGCCGACGAGCCTACGGGCAACCTCGACCCAGAGACCACCCTTGAGGTGATGAAACTCCTGCGCCGCATCAGCGAGAACGGCACTGCCGTGCTGATGGCTACGCATAACTATACCCTCATGCAGAAATACCCTTCCCGCATCGCCAACTGCAAGAATGGGACGGTGGTGTGTTCTGATATGGAGTAGTTGAGAGTTTAAAGTTGAGAGTTGAGAGTCAGTTGAAAGTTTAGAGTTAGTTTAGAGTTAAGAGTTAAGAGTAGATTGCTTCAATAATCTTTCGCGCATTAGCTTCATTGTCATAGAGTTGCCGCATTTGGGCATCACGCTCGTCAATGTCCTCTTCAGTGAAGTCTTCTTCCATCAGGCGTTTGATCTCCGTTATCATCTGCTCAGGTTCATCAGCCACCACGCAAAGACCTTCCAATGAAGTCCCTTTTACCATATCGGAATTGACCAAGCAGAAACGGCCATTGTAGAGCGCATTCAACAGTTTCAATTTCAGTCCCGTAGGTTGGTTGGTCACTAAAATATTGACTTGCGCCTGTCGCAAAAGGTCTATCATCTCGGCATCATCGGGGTTGGCCACCAAGGTCACATTGGGATGCTTTTCAGCGAGTTTCATCAACTTTTCGGAAGGATTCAAACCTGACACAATGCAAAGCAGATTAAGTTCGGCAAACACATTCTCAATCAACCACTTGGCTGCATCTTCGTTCTCTCTTACGGAGAGGTTGCCGTGATACAAGACGTATTCTCCCCTACCCGTTTCCGAGCACACTGAATCAGCGGAGTTGAAGCCTGGGACAAGCGTCACCTTGCCGTATTTCTTGGAGAAATAATCCGCATCCTGCTGCGAGATGGCAAAGATGCCCGCCGCATTTTTCAGGACAGGCTCGTAGCGCCTCAATTTCCACGCTTCTGCATGATAGAATAGCCTTTTCCAGCCACAACTCTCGGAGTCGCCCAAACCATTGTAATAGTCATGTTCCACATTGTGGGCCCGGACATAGATTTTCCTGTTTCTCAAGCGCTTGTCGGAAAGAATCGCAGTCGTGTGTAGGCCTTCACAAAGGATGGGATAATCGTCTTGCATAAGGTCATTCACCAATTCCTCGGACCGCCTTGAGTTGACAATAAACGGTGTGAGGCTCAACTGCTTGACGAAAGAAGTATCACGCTTGTAATACTTTACCTCATGGCATCGCTTCAAAATCTCCTGCTCACCACGACCGTACTCAAAACAATGCAGATGCACCTTGACACCCGCCTCCGACAAGGCTTTCACCCGATAGAACACGTCGATAACGCCACCGTAATTGGCGGGATAAGGCACGTCGAAAGCGATGATATGCAGGTGATTGTCAGTCATAATGGCGGTAGATTTCAAGCAGTTTCAGTTCCTCATTCTCCCAACACAACTCTTGCGCCGCAACAGACAGGTTTTGCTTCCATTGTTCCCTTCTTGCCGTGTCGGATAAACCTTCGCGAATGGTGGCAGCAATGGTTTCTGGCTGATGGTTTTCGATGAACAGACCGAGGTTGTATTGACGGATAATCTTTTCTATCTCGGTGAGACGTGAAGCGACGATTGGCACACCTGCTTGGATGAAGTCGAAGAGTTTATTAGGCAGACTGAAGCGGTAGTTGAGGTTGGTGTCCTTGTCGAGGCAGAAGCCCAACTCAGCGAGTTGCGTGTAAGTCATCATTTGCTGATAGGTCATTCGTGGGAAGAACCGTACTCTATCCGTAATTTGCAGTTGTCCAACCATTTCCTTCAGGACTGGCAACACATCACCACCACCGATAATCATGAGGAAGCAATCGTCGAGATATTGCATAGCCTGCACCAACTCCTCTGCTCCACGCTGGATGTTGATGCCCGAACCTTGCAATATTAGCAAGTGCTTATCAGTTGGCAAGCCTAAAACGGTTTTGTCGCCTTTAGGCGGTAAGGCCTTACGTGGCGGTATATTTCTGATGACATGGCACTTGACACCATATTTCTCACGGAACAGGTCGGCAATCGAATCGCATACCGTAATCATCTCGTCCAACTTGGGCACCACGAAGCCTTCGATGCGTTTCCACACCTTTTGCACCCTGGGTCGATGGACCAATTCCGGAGTCTCTGTGAAATACTCGTGGCTGTCGAAGACCATCTTGCAACCTTTCAACTTTGAAATGAAATAATTGGGCAGGATGGTATCCAAGTCGTTGGACAACAAAAAGTCGGCACGATGAAACAGCAGGAAGAAAAACAAGCGGATGTTGTATTCGGCATAGAAAAGCGGACCTTTCTCGAAAAGCAATTTCATCCGTTTCGTATTGTAAGGCCGCTCATCCATCGGAGGGCTTTTACGTTGTTTGCGCCCTACCAAAAGCACCTCATAGCCAGCCTTTTGCAAGGCCAGGCACGACTTGTTGACCCGTTGGTCTGTGACCAAGTCGTTGATTACCGATACGATGGCGCGTTTCATGCGGACAAAGATACGAAGTTTTATGATGAAACGACGATAATTGACTTCTATTGTGTATTTTTGCCCCCATGAAAACCAATGTCGACCTCCAGTCCTACAACAGCTTCGGTTTCCACACCGTGGCGAAGCATTTCGTTGAAATCAATGACTTTCAAGAACTTGAGACATTGATCAGCTCCGATGCGTTCAAGAACGAGAAACACCTGATACTCAGTGGAGGCAACAACGTGCTGTTCCAAGAGGATTGTTTCGACGGCATCGTCGTGCTTATCAACACGAAAGGCATCGAAGTCTTAAAAGAAAACGGCAATGATGTGGTAGTAAGGGCGCAAGCCGGTGAGGACTGGCCCGAGTTCGTCAAAAAAATGGTCGCCATGGGTTTATATGGTGTGGAAAACCTCGCTCATATCCCTGGAAAGGTTGGGGCGGCACCTGTGCAAAACATCGGTGCCTATGGCATGGAGCTGAAAGACTGTTTCTTGCAATGCGAGGCCATCGAATTATCCACAGGCAACAAACGAGTTTTCACAAAAGAAGAATGTGCTTTTGGCTATCGCAACAGTGTTTTCAAGAACGAATTGAAAGGGCGATATGTCATCACCTCCGTGGACTTCCTGCTTCACAAACAAGCAGAATTGAAACTGGAATACGGCAACATTAAATCCTATCTATCGGAGCATGACATTGAAACGCCCACTTTGCGACAAATCCACAATGCCATCTGCGCCATCCGAGATGCCAAGTTGCCCGACGTGAAACAAATTGGTAATGCGGGCAGTTTCTTCAAGAATCCCGTTATCAGCGCTGAACAGTTTGCAACCTTACAGCAGCATTATCCCGACATTCCGCATTATCCAGATGCAGACGGGATGGTGAAAGTGCCAGCAGGGTGGCTCATCGAGAAGGCTGGTTGGAAAGGCTGGCGCGACGAGCATGTGGGCGTGTACGAGAAACAAGCGCTTGTTCTTGTGCATTACGGTGGTGGCTCAGGCCACGATATTGTGGGACTTGCCCAACGGATTCAGCAATCCGTGGAAGAAAAGTTTGGGATTCAGATTAGTCCAGAGGTGAATTTTGTTTAGCACTCCAACGCCCCAATCAAGTCCACAACCTTCTCAAAACCATGCCGTTCACAATACACCTTCATTCCTTCCGCGACTTTCGCGGAAACAGCCGGATCAATGAAATTGGCCGTGCCAATCTCGATGGCTGAGGCACCAGCAAGCATAAATTCCACGGCATCAGTGGCATTGGAGATACCACCCAAGCCGACTACCGGAATCTTTACCGCCTTGGCCACTTGCCACACCATACGCAAAGCCACAGGCTTCACGCAAGCGCCCGATAATCCACCAGTAATCACTGACAACTTCGGCTTACGTTTTTCAGCATCGATAGCCATTCCCATCAAAGTATTGATCAAGGAAACCGAATCGGCACCTGCTGCCTCTGCCGCCTGGGCGATCTCAGCGATGTTAGTCACATTGGGCGACAGCTTGACCATCAGATGCTTATGATACACTTTGCGCACCTCGGAGACCACTTGTGAGATACCAGTACAAGTCACGCCAAAAGCCATTCCACCTTGCTTCACATTAGGGCAAGAGACATTCAGTTCGATGGCGGGGATCTTGTCCAACGCATCCACCATCTCGGCACCCTTTACATAATCATCTAAGCAAGAGCCGGAAAGATTAAGCAGCACGTTGGTGTCGAAGTCTTTGATGCGGGGATAAATGGTGTCAATAAAGTATTGTACGCCCTTGTTTTGCAGTCCGACGCAGTTCAGCATTCCCGAAGCCGTTTCCGCCATACGCGGATAGGGATTGCCTTCGCGCGGATGTAAAGTCGTACCCTTCACAATGATGCCGCCCAATTGGGCCAAATCCACGAAATCGGTATACTCCTCGCCGTAACCAAAGGTACCCGAAGCCGTCATCACGGGGTTGCGCAGCACCAAGCCGCGACCCAAGTCTATCGTCATGTTCACCATTTCAACCTCCTTGTATTAAATACCGGTCCTTCCTTGCAGACGCACACATGGCCGTCGACGGTGTCCTCCACGCAGCATAGGCAGGCACCCAGACCACAAGCCATAATCATGGAATTAAAAAAGGAATGAGTAAATCTATTGAAGAAGAAAGACTTGCAGTAAATTCTGGTTATTTCCCAATATTTAGATATAATGGAGAAAG
>CALEMB010000080.1 GCA_937902805.1 uncultured Bacteroidales bacterium | reverse complement strand
GGCTGGAATAGCTCCTACCGCTGGAGCCGGAGGAATAACCGCTGCCACCGCTGCTGGTGTAATGCACGAGCTTCGGGATGACGACGGTCTTGGTGATGATGTCGCCGCAGTGCTGGCATTCGTAGGTTTTCTTCTCCTCGCCACTGGCGGAATAGGTGGCCGCACGGACGGTCTCCGTCTTGATGAGCTTCAAGGTGTAGGCACCGCATTTCGAGCAAGTCGAGAACTTGTCATATTGCCTTCCGTGCTCCTTCACCACGATGACATGACCGTTGACACAACGATAAGGCGTGAATTTCAAGGCCTCTGCCCTATTCTCTGCAAGATGGTTCTCCGGCAAGCCGAACATGCCGTCTTTCCGCATCATATTGCCACAGCTGGGACAGCAGCATTCTTCGCTCTGCTCCACCTTTTTCTTATAGATGAGGTAATAAATCCAGCCTATCCATGGCGCCATCCACATCGCCACCTTGTTGGCAGTGTGGTTGCTGGCTGCCTCGTAGACCGACTTAGGATTAATGGAAGTCGCTGCCAGCTTCTTGGCCGTCTTCAACACACGTTGGTTGTGGCGGAAACAGATCCATGTGAGATACAAGAGAATCGAGGCAAGAGAGATTGAACTGTAATAGCGCATTTCATCGCTGTTGAGTTCGGGGAAGGCCAAGATCACAACAAAGATAACCAGGAACAACATGACAAAAATGGACAGGCCTATCATCAAGCCTCCGAGACAGCCCTTGCCGTCCCACGGCGAGCCTGACCACGAGGTCTTGAAGCCATCGACGTAGGTGACGCCGTTTTCTCGAGACGATTTGAGTGCATCTGCAGTCGGGGATTTCGTCTTGTGTTTTACCGCCCAAAAGATAATGCCGAGCACAGGCAACAAGACAACCAACAAAGCAAATATGATGAAGATGAAACCGTATACGTCAATGGGATCGTCTTCGTCGTCGGTGCTGCTATTGTCTTCTGGCAAGGTCGTTACCAACCCCATCGGAATCTCACCACCAAACACAGCGACGATTTCGGCCACGCCGCTACAAAGGCCGCCCTCGTAGTCGCCAGCACGGAAATACGGTGCCATGGCATTGGTGAAGATGCGCTCACATTTGGCATCGGTGAGGGTTTCCTCCACGCCATAGCCCGTCTCCATTTCCAAGGCACGCTGGTCCTCGACGAAGAGCAACAGCACGCCATTGTTGGTCGTGGCGTCGCCAATGCCCCAATAGTTGAGCAACTCTGTGGCAAAATGCTTTGTGTCGGCATTACCGACGCTAGACAGCGTCACCACAAAGACATCAGCTTTGTCACGGATAGCACACAAGGCGGTGTTAATGGTCATCTCGGTGCTATCGGAGAGGTAGCCATCAGGGTCGCTGACGTGGATGTCGTTGCTTTGCAGACGCGTGTTGGGCACGGTCTCCACCGTCCAAACCGTCTGAGCCATCATCGTAAGGCTCAGGCACACCATTATTATTAAGAGGCAATATTTTCTCATGAGAGCGGATTTTGAAAGGACAAAGATACAAAAGAAGCCTCAATTCCGCAGTTTTTATTATTTTTGCACAAAATTTCAGTCAAGGCACACCATGTTTGAGGACGAAGAAGAGTTTTTGGAACACGAAGAGGAGATGGAAAAAGCCGTCGAAAAGTACGAGTCGATGCTGGAGAAAGACGATTCGGCTTATTTCGACAGCGAGGAGTTCGAGTACATCATCGACCACTACACACAGCATAACCAATTGAAGCGCTCGCGTCAGGCGGTGGAGATGGCAATGGCCCAGCATCCCGAAAGCAACATACTGAAAATCAAGATGGCACGACAGTATCTTCTCGAAAACGACGCCCAACGCGCTTTCGATATCATGCAGCACGTGGAACGCTTTGACGATGACGAGAACCCTGATTATTTCCTCACCCTCGGCTCCTGCCTGGCCGCCTTAGGCAAGTCGGAAGAGGCGCTGGAGAACTATTTCAACGCCCTGCCCTACTTCGACGAAGACGAGAAGTTTGAGCTTTACAACGCCATCGCCTTCGAATACCAGCACATGCAGAAGTACGACCTCGCCCTTGAGTTCTACAACAAGGCCCTGCCCTTTGCAGAAGACCGCGACACCATATACCACGAAATCCGCTGTTGCTACCTCAACGCGGGGCGCAAAGAGGAAGCCCTCGACTTTTTCCAACAGCTCATCGACGAAGACCCATACAACAGCAAGGCCTGGACCAACATCGGCGACATCTACCGCATGATGGGACAATACGAGGAGAGCATCGACCCCTACGAATACGCGCTCAGCATCGACCCCGAAGACCTCTGGACCAACATGCACCTGGCTGATATCTATTATGATTTAGGCCGCTACAAAGAAGCCATAGACACCCTTGAGGAAGCCCTGCGCAACGGCGTGGAGACCTCGATGATACATACCACCATCGGTGACTGCTACTACCGACTCAACGACCTGCAAACTGCCGAAGAGCATTTCAACAAGGCATTGGAAATCAACCCAATGATAGGTTCTGGCTATGCAGGTCTCGGCTATGTGTTCAGCGACCGAGGCAACAGCCGCAAGGCCATCAAATACTTCGAGAAGGCTTTGGAGATAGAGCCTTGGGAGACCGACCACCTCTACTCCATGGCTACTGACTACATGAAACTCAAGGAGTACGACACAGCGATGGACTGCCTGCGCAAGATACAAGAGCAAACGCCAAACGATGCCGACGCCTATTATTATATCGCAGACCTCTACGGGCAGCAGGACAAAATCGACGAGGCCATCAACACCATCAAATTCGGGCTGCTTCAAACCGACAACGACAGCTCGCTGCTTTACCTGCTGGCCTACGCCTACTTCGTCAAAGGCAGCCACCAAGAGGGTCTGGAAGCATTGGACCAAGCCCTGACTGCCGACTTTGCACTTTGGCCTGACTTCATTGATTACGACCGTGAGTTGCTTGCTAACGACAACGATATCCTGCAGCTCATAGAACAGCATAAACGAAACCAAGAAACAAACCTCGAATGAAAAACTACATCTACGTCTTCCTCATCGCTATGGTGCCGCTCATTGAGCTGCGCGGTGCCTTGCCCGTGGCCTACGGCATCCATGCTGCCAACCCCGACTTCAGCCTTTTTTGGAGCTACATCATCATCGCCATCGGCAATATGCTGCCCGTACCGTTCATCTTTTTCTTCGCCCGCAAGGTGCTGGAATGGGGTAAGGATGTCAAGGTACGCTGGTTCAGCAAGTTCTGCCTTTGGTGTCTCCAGAAAGGCGAAAAAGGAGGCGAGAAGCTGCAAGCCAAAGCGGGACGTGGCCTTTATTGGGCTTTACTGCTCTTCGTGGGCATACCGCTGCCCGGCACAGGCGCATGGACAGGTACTCTGGCGGCCAGTTTCCTCGACATGGACTTTAAGAAGAGCGTGCTCTCCGTCGTCGGTGGCGTGATTTTGGCCAGCATCATCGTCGGGGTGGTTTGCACCTTGGGATTTGGGGCGATTTTTGGGATTGGATAATACAATATTGAGACGCATTCAATGCGTCTCTACAGAAGATATAATGAAACGATACGGTTTAATCGGTCACCCCTTGAAGCACTCGCAGTCGAAGGCACTGTTTGAGGCGAAATTCGCCTACGAGGGCCTGGACTGCCGCTACCAGAACTTTGACCTCAAAAACGTGGAGGAGATCCATGAGGTGATGGCACGCTATCCCGACCTCTGCGGCTTCAACGTCACCATACCTTATAAGGAGGCCATCATCCCGCTACTGTATGAGATTGACACTGTGGCGAAGGAAGTCGGGGCAGTGAATGTGGTGACCGTTACCGATGGCAAGCTAAAAGGCTACAATAGCGATGTGATTGGCTTTGAGAAACTGCTCGAACGCGCCCTCAACGGCAAAACTGTCGACCACGCCCTGGTGCTCGGCACTGGTGGCGCTTCCAAGGCCGTGCAGTATGTGTTGAAACAGAAAGGCATCCCCTTCTCCATCGTCAGCCGCAGCGCAGAGAGAGGCAACCTGACCTACGAGACTCTTACAGATGACATCCTGAGGCAAAACCACCTCATCATCAATACCACCCCGCTGGGCATGGCCCCGCACGTCGACGACTTCCCCGACATCCACTACCAAGCCCTGAGCAACAAGCATATCCTCATTGACCTTATATACAACCCAAAGGAGACGGCGTTCATGGAGCTGGGCAAGAGCTGGGGGACGAAGGCATTCAATGGCATGACGATGTTTGAGGAACAAGCGAAGCGGACTTGGGAGATTTTTAATAGTTAATGGACTATGGCCAATGAGAATAAATATTTGGCATTCAGCTTTCAGCAATCAGCTTTCAGCTCAAGTGACAGCAAGCTGATAGCTGACTGCTGATGGCTGAAAGCAAAAACACAATATGGCAAGGAATAAAGTAAAAAGAGAACCTGAATACCTGGAAGACGTTGAAATCATTGACGCTGGTGCGGAAGGTATGTCCGTTGCGAAACCCGAAGGGCGCGTCGTCTTCATCCCCTTTGGTGTGCCTGGCGACGTGGTCGACATCGAGGTGTACAAGCGCAAGAAGAACTTCTTCGAAGGCAAGATTTTGAACTTCAAGAAGATGTCGGACAAGCGCGTGGAGCCCGTCTGCCAGCATTTCGGTCTCTGTGGGGGCTGCAAGTGGCAGCACATGGCTTACGAGTGGCAGATTTTCTACAAGCAGAAACAGGTGAAGGATAACTTCGACCGCATCGGAAAAATCGAATACCCTGAAATACGGCCCATCATCGGCTGCGAGAAGCAATTCCACTACCGCAACAAGCTGGAATACACTAGATCGAGATCGGAAGAGCGTCGTGTAGGGAAAGAGTGTAGATC
>CALEMB010000079.1 GCA_937902805.1 uncultured Bacteroidales bacterium | reverse complement strand
AAATCAACCTTCAGGAGCACAACAGCCTCAACAAAATCAACCTTCAGGAGCACAATCATCATGGCTTTGGCTCTCGTGCTTGGAATGAGCCAATGCAAGAAACAGGAAACTCCCACCAATGACAATGGCGGAGAAAAGGTTCATATCACCTTGAACGTGAGCAACGGCGAAAGCCTCGATGTGAACGTGAACGACAACGGCGGCAAGCACGCAGTGGCCCCGAACCTCGGCGTGATCCAATTCCGCAACGGCGATGTCCTCTATGTGGGTAACAACGGCAGATACATCGGCCAACTGACCTACACTAACGGCGCTTTCGGCGGCGACCTTGAGCTCCCTGAAGGTGACGACTTTCTGCACTTCTACTTCTTGGGCGGCAAGGCTCCCGAAACCGAAATCGAGGCGGGAACCACAGCCAGTTTCAACATCAACATTGCCGACCAACGCCAGAACCTGCCCGTGCTCTGCTACGGTGCCTCAAGCCAGAAGTACAAGACGACTACCACCAACTACTCTGCCGTTTTGGAGTACAAGTGCGCCTTGGTGAGGTTCAACCTGGAAAAACAGGTGTATATGAACGTTAACCTGTCGAATGTGCTGACTGAAGCCACCATCAACTTTGCCACCAATACCATTACGCCCACTGCAACCACTGGTACCATGACCCTTTATGGCGAAGAAGGCGTCATTACCCACAGATGGGGCATCCTGCTGCCAGGAACCACACTTACTGGTACTGGCCACTCAGACCTGGATTGGCAGGGAACTGGCAGCATGCCTACAATTGTGGCCAATGGCTATGTCGATGCTGGTGTAGGCGCAGGCTTCCTCATCCACAATCCTTCGCTTCCAGCACCAAGTACGGATGTTGCTGTCCATAATGGCACTGACTTGTCTGTGTTCTCGGTGAGTCCTACGCAGAAGGTCTATTTCTCGAAGGCCAACCTGAAGTACAATACTAGTAATGGTACTTGGGGCTTCCACGACAGCCAGGTTGATGAGTGCTATGGTTCATTGTATCAACAATATTCTTTTACACCTCGTCGACCGTACCAATCGAAATATGGCCAGGCATGGGTTGCGGGTTCTTCTACTTCCTCCATGGATAGGTTTTGCTGGGGATATAACGACGTCGATAATACATTGTCTGAAACGGATTTTATAACAGGACGTAAGGATTTGAGCCGTACTTTTGGGACCGACTGGGGATGTGCATTCCCAACGAATACCTATTGGCGCACCCCCACTGCAAGCGAGTGGGACTATCTGCTCAATAACACAGCGAGGGGAAACAAACGTTTCATGATGGTGAAATTTGTCTATCAAATAACGTATCCTGGCAGCTCTAAGGTGTATCAAAGCTACTGCAGTGGACTCATGTTGTTCCCTGATAATTTTGATGAATCAGGCTTAGGGCTTAGCAATAAGTTCAATACTACCTGGTATAACCAAACGGATGCCTATCATCTGATTGATGGTGCTTCGGATTATTATGATAATTCAGGATCAAATATGTATAAATTGCTGAATGCCGGAGTCGTGTTCCTGCCTGCCGTGGGTATGCGTGCTGGTGGTACCGATTATAATACTAATATATATGGTAGTTCGTATTACTATATATACGATTACTACGAATCTGATGCGGGGGAAACAATAGTCCCCCAAGGCTACTATTGGACGGCATCGTGTGACGGCTATGAAACATGGTCGAAATACCTTTGGATTGGAGTTAATGGTGGACAGTATTACGCTGTTAGTAATAATCCGACCACTGCTACAGAGACCTTTGGAGTACATAATATGATGAATAATGTCCCTAACATGCGTGAGATAGGCATGTGTGTCCGTTTGGTGTGGGATGCCAACTAAACGGGATGCAAGGAGGCGGGATTTCCGATTCCGCAAGCCGGGGGAAGGGAGATTTTCCATTCCCGCATGAAGATCGTAGAGACGTCACAATGTGGCGTCTCTATGTGTTTTTTTGCCTGCCGGGGTTTTCGGAAACCCCCTAGCCCCCTTTTTACTCCCCCTGCCCCCTCAGAACCTTAGATTTGCAGCGTGCAAATGAAAGGAGTACTTTTGTGGCGAGATAAATACAATGGAATCGTATAACAGACATTGGAAGAAAGGAGGCAGCCGGACAACCAATCCCTCACGGTGGAGAAAAGTCCTTCCCCCTATTGTGGTTCCGACCGCCCTTCTTGGACCATCAACCCATATAAGAATGTGCGCTTTCGCGTTAAGGTTTTCAGGCACGGCCCAAGTCGTCCTTCCTTCCGATGGTAATAACGTCGTTGCAAAAATATGAAAAACACAGTAATTGGAATCGACATCAGCAAAAAAAGTACCGACTGGTGCCTCATGCGAGGAACGGAGATTGTCTCTTACCACTGCGTGGACAACGAGGCCTCGGCCATTGAGCAGCAGCTTCAGGAACTGATGGACTTGTACCTCATCGACAAGTGCGACCTGATGGTATGTGCCGAACACACGGGACACTACATCTACCCGTTGGCCATCGCGTGCCAAAACAAGCAGGTTGACCTGTGGCTTGAAAGCGGGTACAACATCAAGTGCGAAGCACGCAAGGAACGCGGCAAGAGCGACAAGGAGGACTCGCGGAGGATAGCCGAATACGGGTACAAGAACCGTCAGGACGCACGTTACTACAGCATCCCCGAACATGACATAACGGTGCTGGAGAGCCTGCTGTCGGAACGGTCGGACTATGTAGTTGAGAGGGCAAAACTTGAGGGGCAACTCAATGACCAGAAAGGCTATACCGACATGGAGGTGTACAAGGCAAAGGCCAAACGGCTGAAGAAGCTTATTCGGCAATATGACAGGCTCATCGAGGAGACTGAAAAGGAACTTGAACGGCTGATGAGGGAGAACAAGACGATGGGACACCAGGCCGCATTGTTGGAGACCATCCCAGGCGTGGGCAGGCAGACGGCAATGAGGATGATTGCGGCCACCAAGGGCTTTACGCTCTTTGAAAATGGCAGGCAGTTCTGCTGCTATGCAGGAACAGCCCCTTTCGAGTACTCTTCCGGGACTAGCATCCGCTCCAAGCATCGGGTCTCACAACGGGCTGACAAGAGTCTGAAGGCCATGCTTCACTTGTGTGCACTGACCGTGTCGAGACGGTGCAAGCCTAATCACTTCTCCGAATACTATCAAAGGAAGGTGGACGAAGGCAAGAATCCCATGTCTGTACTCAATGCCATCCGATCCAAGCTTGTTCTGACCATGTTCGCCCTCATCAAGACGAATCAACCATACTCACCTGAAATTGTTCACAACTATGTTGAAAAATTCTCACTAAAACCCATTGCCATATCATAAGAATAGGGGGAGGCGCAAAGCGGCGCAGGGTTTGGGTCTGGAAGGCTCGCCTCCGGTAGGGTGGCAGCCGGCAGGTGGCCCCCTTTTAAGGGGGTCGGGGGTTTCAGAAACTATTTTCCAAACTGGCTGTCTGGTAGGCCAGCGTCCGGCAGGTGTCTTCAAAATGTCTAGTAAGTGTTTTCAAAAACTCCCTTGGCTTGTCTTCAAAATGTCCGGTAGGTGTCTTTAAAAACCCCCTAGCCCCCTTAAAAGGGGGAGGCGCAAAGCGGCGCAGAGATGGATCGAGAAAACACATCCGGTAGGTTGGCAGCCGGCAGGTGTCCCCCTTTTAAGGGGGTCGGGGGGTCAGAAATCCAACCCAAACTAACTTGTCCGGTAGGTTGGCAGCCGGCAGGTGTCCCCCTTTTAAGGGGGTCGGGGGTTTCAAAACCCTAGCTCGCTTCCATCTTTCCTTCCCTTAATCAACTCACACTGTTCCTTAATGTAAGCCGCAACTCTGTCAGCATCCCTGCGTACGTCGCCGTCATTGACCCTCACAACCACCAGCCCTATAGCCCTCATTTGCCTGTCTCTTTCCTTGTCGCGAAGACGAGCTTCCGCCGTGAAATGTGATGCACCGTCAATCTCGACCACCAAGTCCAGTTCCTTGCAATAGAAGTCTGCAATATAATTTAGTATGGGCTTCTGCCTGGCAAAGGCATATCCGGTCTGCTTCGACTTGAGACGTTTCCACAGCATGGCTTCGGACTTCTCGCCGTTGTTTCTCAAGTCGCGGCTGAAATCCTTCAGTTTTGGGTTGTAGGGGAGATGGAATTGGCTGAACAACAGTCCATCAGGGCTGATGTCATTTTCGAGAAGATAATCAGGAGTGATGTCTGTGATTTGCATGTGCTTGTGTGCTTATGGATTGCAAAGATAATAAGAAGTGGAGAATACGAGGAAATGTTTTTTTCTCGTGGCAGGGGGTTCCGTTCATTCGGACTTGTTATGGCTGCTGTGTCCGTTTGGTAGGTGGTACTGCTTTGGCTTTGCAATATGGCCATCGCATCTCTGTTGACCTCGATTTCTTTGGAGGGCGGATGTTTTTTTCCTATGGCGGGTTGCTATTCAAATAAACTTTACTATTTTTGCAGCATCGTTGCGGATTTTTCGAGAAAATCCGCAATGTAATTGCGGATTTTCAGAGAATATCCGCAGTTAATTTGAGAAAATTAAGTTTGTTATGTACCATAGAATATTTGACATAGAGAACCGTTTGGACGAAGCTATGTTCTTGTTTGGTGGGCGTCAGGTGGGCAAGTCCACCCTGTTGAAAGAACGTTTTCCAAAGGCCGTTTACATCGACCTTTTGAATTCTGAACTGAGAAATCGTTTCCGGCAACATCCCGTGGAGTTTCGGGAGAGTTTGCTCCGTTATCCATCGGAAACGTTGGTCATTGTGGACGAAATCCAAAAAGTGCCAGACCTGTTGGACGAAGTCCACTGGCTGATGGTGAACAAAGGCTTGTTCTTTATTTTGAGCGGCTCTAGCG
>CALEMB010000078.1 GCA_937902805.1 uncultured Bacteroidales bacterium | reverse complement strand
ATTTTCAGATTTACATAAAACAAGAATACAAAAGAAGGAGAGCCAAATGGTTCTCCTTCTTTGTATCAGTTTGACTTTCAATAGTTTTATTCCGTCGGCAAAGCCTTAAATCCATTACCCATAATCTCAGAGCTTTCAATCACGTTGACGAAAGCGTTCGGGTCGAGGAAACGGAGATTGGATTTCAGTTTCACCAAATCGCTGCGGTTCAAGGTGACGTAAATCATCTTGCGCTCGGCACCTTGGTAGAGGCCGCTTCCTGCGAATACCGTACCACTGCGGTCCAAGTCCTTGAGGATGAAGTTGCGCACCTCATCGATTTTGTCGGTGACAATGAAAGCCGTCTTGTAGCTCTTCACGCCTTCCACAACGAGGTCGATAACCTTGCCTTCGATATAGATCAGAAGGATGGAATAGATGGGCAGGCGGATGTCCTCGAAAGCAATCAAGGTGGTAAGTGAAATGATGCTGTCCACAATCATCACGAGTGTACCGAGGCTGATTTTGGTGTATTTATGGATAATCATGGAGATAATGTCGGAACCGCCCGAAGTGGCACCGGCTCGGAAAATGACACCGATAGCCACGCCATAGATGAGGCCCGAAACGATGGTGTTCAGGAAGAAATCGGGCATGAAGTAGCGTTGTACATCACCTTCCAGGAAGAACAACGACGATTGCATCTCGGTGTCGAAGAAAGCCCCGTCATGGATAAGTGGCGCATAGCCCCACCACGTTTCAAGGATGTAGGTGAACACAGGAATCAGGATGACTGAAATGATGGTCTTGATGCCGAACTTGGGGCCCAGGATGATGGTGCCGATGATCAGCAAGGGAATATCCATACAAATGCCCGCCAATGAGATTTTCCATCCCCACAAGGCATTGAACACGTTGGCGAGGCCATACACACCGCCAGGCGCCAAGTGGTAGGGATTCACGAACATCACATCGCCAACGGCGAAAAGAGCCGAACCTAACACCAACAAGGCATAGGCAATAATCTGTTGCTTCAATTTCTCGTTTTTCATAACTCAAACAATTATGAACCAGTTAATTAAATTAAAATATTAGCTTTTTGAAGCGGCAAAGATACGAAATTTCCAAAATCTTACTATTTTTGCAGCCCAAAATAGGACCCGTAGTTTAATGGATAAAATAAAGGATTCCGGTTCCTTAGCTCAGGGTTCGATTCCCTGCGGGTTCACGAATATAATTGGGGCAGTCAAGATTGAATTGGCTGCCCATTTTTTCTCTAACCGAACACTCCCGAACATATCCGATTTTGGATTCCTTCGGATTCTTTCGGTTAGAAATACCGATTACTTCTCTTTATCTGTGATAATTACATCAATCGCCCCGACACCGAACTTGGCGATGCTGGCCATGCGGTTCTCGGTGTTCTTGTAGTTTTTCAATTCCTCGATGATAGCATTTTTCAGCACGCCATTGCCCACACCGTGAATGAAAGTCACCTTATTGTATTCAGCGGCGATGGCACTGTCGAGCATCTTCTTGAAATAGTCCGTCTGGATTTTGAACATATCGTGGCTAGAAAGACCGAGAATATTGTCGACCAACTCGCCGATGTGCAAGTCAACCACAGCCTCGCCAGGGGCAACTCTATGCTTGTCAATGGGGGCTTCCTTTTTCACCAAGTTCTTCGCAGGAGCCTGTGTACCAACGCCCTCCTTCAAAATCTTTGTAAAGTCGCTGTCGCCATGTTTGAGGGCGATCAACTCAGAAAGGCAGATCATCACCGACTTTTCGCCCAAGATGCCCGAAGGCAGATAGCTGCCGTCCTTATAGAAACGTCCAGGCCGTAGTGAGAAAGGCGCATTCAGCGGAAGCAGAACACAATCAGAGGTTTCAGCCGTCAAAATGGCTTGCACCACGCCGTCGAGCCAATATTCGAGATCATCACGAGAGATGGTCTCAATGACGATTTTCTCGTACTTGTCGACTTGACCGAAGTCCACATTGGCGAACTTGTCCTCCTCCTTAATGGTGAAGGTGTAGAGCATCTCGTAAGGCGTGTGGTTGACCAGCACCACATCGAGAGGTCCCGTTAGGAGCCACTGCTGCTCGTGCGGCACGAAAGCCATATAGATGCCTTCCTTCTCCGCCTCTTTTGCGAAGCGGCGCAGACCTCCTTTTCGGGCTTCCTCTGCCTGCTGTTGCTTCAGAAGTTCCTGCCCCTGAACCTCTTTCTGCACCTTTTCGACCGTTTGTTGTTGTTTGCTCGGAGCGGGCATAGAACGGTAGTCCAGCACTAAATCAGTAATCAAAGTCGGGATCTCGAAGCCGTCTTCCACTTCGACCATCACCATACGGGAGTCTATGATTTTCGTGACCTTGCCCCCACCGACGGTGCTGAGGAAGTTCACTTTGTCGCCAATCTTAAATTCTGCCATAGTTTTTCGGTTTTGATCGGCAAAAATACATATTTTGGTAGGATTTTTGTATTTTCGCACTCGATTTTGAAATGCAATGAAGGAAACGCTACTCATCCTCATGCTTTTGGTGGCAGCACTCGTTTCGTGCAACAAACCTGCCGACTTCGGTAACATCTCGGTAGACGTGCGCTATTTCGTCAACGGCAGTCCTTTGATTACCGATAGTTTGTGCTATCACAACGAAGCTGGCAACGAGTACATGATCACCGAAATCCAGTGGTTTATCTCCAAGGTGGAACTCCAGAACGAACAAGGCGAATGGGTTTCCTTGGGACACCGTGAGATTGACAACCTGTCATCCGATGCGACCAGCAAGCTTTTCTATATCGACACTAACATTCCTGAAAACCAATCGCATAGAATGTCTGCTATCCCCACCGGGGAATACAAAGCCTTACGCTTCACCTTCGGCTTGGACGAGGAGGACAACCGTTCAGGGCTGTTTAGCGACATGCCGGAGTCAAACATGTTCTGGCCCGAACCTTTGGGTGGTGGCTATCATTACATGAAACTCAACGGACGCTTTGTCAACACGGAAAACGAGCTGGTACCGCTCAACATCCATCTCGGTATAGGACAAAACGCTGACCATAGTGAGTTCTACCAGAACTACTTCACCGTCGAAGGTCCCATCGATCTATTCGTGGTGGGAAACAAGGAAAACCATATAACATTGTGCATGGATGTGGACAACTGGTTCCGCCATCCCAACCTTTACGACTTCAACGTGTACGGCAGTGCCATCATGCAAAACCAAGCCGCTCAACAAGCCTTAAAAGAGAACGGGCAAGATGTGTTCTCTTGGTCAGTTTTCATAGAGCCAAACGAAAAACAAATGAAAAAAGAAGAGATTGTCGAGAGCTTCAATCGCCTCATAAAGCGCTCAGCGCCAAAGCCACATTTCTGGAATTGGGAGAACGTAAAGGCCCGTTGGGAACAACACACAGACGGCACTAAAAGCGAATCATGAAACGGCTTTTAACCATATTACCTATGCTTTCGCTCGTTCTGTTTGCATGCAAGCCAGAACAACATCATTATACGCCAACGCCATACGAGTTGGTACAACCGTCCTATTTCCCTTCGAAAAACAACATTCCTGAAGACAACCCCATGACTGAGGAGGGAGTTGCTTTAGGGCGAAAGCTCTTTTACGACCCACGGCTATCAGGTCGCGATGGCACAGATGGCATACGCAGCTGCTCCTCGTGTCACCATCAAGAAAACAACTTTGAGTTTGGCACCCCGACCAACACGCATCATGCCATGCTGCCACTCATCAACTTGGCTTGGAACCGCACTGGTTTGGGCTGGAATGGCGGTGTGGCCACCTTGGAGGACATGGTTTTAGCAGCAGTCACCAGTCCCGTGGAAATCAACGCAGATACCACACAGGTGATCAAATACCTGCAAAAGACAGACGACTATCCCGAACTGTTCGAGAAAGCCTTTGGCAGCCGCAACATCACATTTGTCAATGTGGAGCGTGCTATCGCACAGTTTGTAAGGAGTTTGGTGTCGGCTAATAGCAAATTTGACCGTTATCTGCTTGGAATGGAGAACCTTACGGAAGATGAACTGGCGGGCTACGAACTATTTTGCACCGAGGAAGGTGCCGACTGTTTCCACTGCCACGGTGGCGGCGGTTTGGCCTTGATGACCACCAACCTCTTCTACAACAACGGCTTGGACGACGAGTTTACCGACCCAGAGGACCGTTCTGCCGTCACAGGAAGCCATTGGGACAAAGGTGCCTACAAAGCCCCTACCCTGCGTAACATTGCTGTTTCGAGTCCTTACATGCATGATGGTCGTTTCACCACTTTGGACGAGGTCATTGACTTCTACAGCGAAGGCGTGAAAGACTCCGAAAACATCAACCCGCTGATGCACCACGTGATGGACGGCGGCGTACATCTCACCGATTTGGAGAAAGCGCAATTGAAGGCTTTTCTCAACACCTTAACGGATGAGACTTTCCTGAACAATCCCAATTACTCCAAACCATGACTTACATTTGGGGCGACAATAGACGTTTTAACAGCTACAGCCGTTATTTCGCGAAGCAATTCGAAGGAAGGGTACAGAAAATCAGTATCGACGCGGGCTTCAGTTGTCCCAACAGGGATGGCAAAATCAGTACGGGTGGCTGTACCTTTTGCAGCAATGAGGCTTTCAACCCATCCTATTGTCGGCCAGAAAAGTCCATCAAGCAACAGATCGAGGAGGGCATTGAGTTTCATAGGAGACGTTACCGTAGAGCGAGCCAGTATTTGGCTTATTTCCAGCCTTTTTCGAATACTTACAAGCCGCTGGAAGAGTTGAAGGACATTTATGATCAGGCTTTTGAAGCCATAGATTCCCCGCTCCCCACATGCCCAAGCAGGAATGACATGGCTCCAAAAGCCTTGGAAAAACCTGAGATTATTGGCATTGTCATCGGCACACGGCCAGACTTGATTGATGAAGGCATCTTACAATACCTCTGCGAAATCCAAAAAACGCACTATGTCATGCTGGAATACGGAGTGGAAAGTGTTTATGACGATACCCTAAAACGCGTCAACCGTGGACACGACTTTGCCACGGCAGAAAAGGCCATCCGCATAACCGCCGATTACGGTATCCCTTGCGGGGCGCATTTCATCTTCGGTTTGCCTGGCGAAAGCAAAACCATGATGCTCGATGTCGCTGACATCATTTCCCAACTGCCTTTGACCACAGTCAAGTTCCACCAGCTGCAAATCTTCAAAGGCACGAAGATGGCAGAGGAATACCTTCAACATCCCGAAATCTTCCATCTCTTTGATTTGGAAGAATACGTCGATTTTGTCATCGACTTTGCCGAACGACTCAACCCTGACATTGTCATCGAGCGCTTTGCAGGCGAGGTGCCGCCGCGCTATCTCGTCAGTGAGCCATGGATGAAGCTGCGCTACGACGAGGTACTCTCGCGTATAGAAAAAAGAATGGAAGAACGGGGCACTTGGCAAGGGAAAAATGTGCAAGTGTAGACAAATGCCCTCCAGATTTACAGCTTCTTTACCGGAAAAGTAAAATATGTGTCGGGGAACGGCTCGTTCTTCAACGTGAAATGCCACCATTCGCTGTCCAGGGCCTTAAAACCGTGGCGCAGCATGGCCTCACGCAGGATCATGCGGTTGTGGAACTGCTCTTTGGTGATGCTGCGATTGGCTGGACTGGCGCTGTTGTCGCCTGTGTATTCGCCCGTCTCGGGATTACCACAGAAGTCGGGATGGCTCTCGGGACCGAACCAATCGAAAGTACCGCCCATGTCGACTTCCTTCTCAGTAGCCATGTCGAACAGGGTCAGGTCGACGGTGGAGCCACGGGTATGACCGCTCTTTTCCATGATATACAACTGATCGAAGAGTACGCTCTTGTCCAAATCAGGATAGAAGTAAGCTTTCATCAGTGTATCGGGGATGTCAGCGGCCCAACGCACAAAGTGGTCGACAGCACACTGCGGACGGTAGGCATCGTAAATCTTCAGGCGATAGCCTTGTTGCTTCAGGTCGTCGCTCACGGCACGAAGGCATTCGGCGGCTTGACGGGTCATGAGGACAACCGGCTCAAGATAACCGTCCACACGTGTCCCGACGAAGTTGTAGGTGCTGAAATACCGGACCTCCAAAATGGCATCAGGGACGACATCAGTCAGATTCACGAACTGGCTGGCATCGTCAGTGGGCAACAATTGTCCTGTCAACCACTTGAACTCCTCTTGGGCCTTGGTCAGTTGTTCAAGGAAAGCAGGACTGGTATGCAGGCGAGCCACGCCGATGGCGGCACAGAGGCGGCTGGCATCCACATCGCTCTGCCAGTGGGCACCTGCGATGACGCGACTTTCGCCATACATAAAGCCACGTGACATGATAGTGTCGGCATTGGCGGGATTGACCTCAGAGAGCAGCAAAGCAGCGGCATAGCCACGCTGGCTGTGGCCCGAAGGATAAGAGCCTTCACCCGATAGTTCCGCCTCTTCATACATCGTAAGCATGTGCTCGTGGAAACGCTCAAACGGGCGCTTGCGATGGTAGAAAGCCTTCGGCTTCACACGCGTCTGGTCGACGGTGGAAAGGCTGTTGATCATGAATTTGTAAATCTCAGGAGTGCCCTCTTTGGAGATTTCGATGCCAAATGGCACTTTAAACTGCGCAATGAGCGAGTCCAAATTCCACACCGCATCGTGAATGACGATGTTGGCACGTACCAAATCGTCGCGTTGGGTCTTGCCCCACATGTAACGCATGATGTCGTAGGCGAAGTCAACCCCGATGGTGTCGGGCGGCGGAGGCAGACACTTAATGAGGTTAGGCATCTCTTCTGCGCTGAAATACAGCGTGATGCTGTCGTTTTGTGCTTTGGTTTGCAGGCTGCCGCAAAACAGGAAAGCGGCTAATAGTCCTATGAATAGCTTTTTCATGGTGTTATGGGTTTGGTTTTAGGGTGCAATATTACGGAATTTTCCATAGAAACGCGCGACACCTTCAAGAAAACATAAATGCATAAAAAAGACGCGACCCGAAAGCCGCGTCTTGATGCAATCATATAAATGTAAGGTTTATTCCGCCACTTCCTCAGCCTTCGCCCTGAAGTTCACCAAGTCTTCCTCGATGAAGTTCTTCACGTAGACGCTCTTGCCGATGACGTCTTCCTCGGCGGCGTGGACATAGACGTTGGCCGAACGGAGGAAGAGATGTGGGGCACGGGTAGCATCGTCCAAGATGAGCAACGACATCATGATGTCGCCGGTCATGTCATAGAGACGGCGGGCCAAGAAGTCCTGAACCTCTTGGTTGTTGGCGCCCTTCACATAGTTGATGCTCTGCTCGTAGAGTTCCACGAGGGTGCGCACCGTGTTTTGCAAAGGTTTCAGCTCCTCGGAGACCTCGTTTTCAAGCATTTCCTTCATGATGGTGAGGTAGGTGCCGTTGGTGATGTAACGGATGGCAGCTACCACCTGCAACTGGGTCGTGCCTTCGTAGATGGAGAAGATACGCGCATCGCGGTAGAGGCGCTGGCACTTGTACTCCATAATGAAGCCCGATCCACCGTGGATGCTGATGGCATCGTAGGCGTTCTGATTGGCGTATTCGGAGTTCATGCCCTTGGCCAAAGGCGTGAAGGCATCGGCGAGACGCGAGTACTTCTTGCACTCGGCGCGCTCCTCGGGTGTCAGCGGACGCTCACGCTGGATGTCTTCGAGGCACTTGTAGATGTCCACATAACGGGCGGTCATGTAGAGCAGCGAACGACCTGCGTCGATCTTGGCCTTCATGCGGGAAAGCATATCATAAACGGCAGGAAACTCGATAATTCTCTTATGGAACTGCTGACGCTCGCCGGCATATCTCAATGCCTCGTTGTAGGCTTCCTGTCCCAGACCCACGGACTGGGCTGCGATGCCCAAACGGGCACTGTTCATCAGGGCCATCACATATTTGATGAGGCCCAAACGAGTCTCACCACAGAGCTCGGCCTTGGCGTTCTTGTAGGTCAACTCGCAGGTCGGTGAGCCGTGAATACCCAACTTGTGCTCGATGTGACGCACATTGACACCGCCCTGGCGCTTGTCGTAGATGAACATCGACAGGCCGCGGCCGTCTTTGGTACCTTCCTCGGAACGGGCCAACACAAGGTGGATGTCGGAGTCACCATTGGTGATGAAGCGCTTCACGCCGTTGAGCAGCCAGCAGCCATCCTTCTCGGAATAGGTGGCCTTCAGCATGACGCTTTGCAGGTCGGAACCGGCATCGGGCTCGGTGAGGTCCATCGACATGGTTTCGCCAGCGCAGACACGCGGGATGTACTTCATGCGCTGTTCCTCGTTGCCGAATTCATACAAGGTGTCGATGCAGGATTGCAGCGACCAGATGTTTTGGAAACCGGCATCGGCAGAAGCAACCATCTCACTCAGCATGCTGAACACCGTGATAGGCAGGTTCAGTCCACCGTAACGGCGAGGCATGGAGACACCCCAGAGGCCGCCCTTGGTGCAGGCGTCAAGGTTTTCAACAGTTTTAGAGGCATAAATCATGCGGCCATTCTCCAAATGTGGACCTTCGAGGTCGACGCTCTCGGAGTTGGGTTCGATGATATTGGCGGTAATGTCGCCCGTGATATCCAGCACGCGGCGGTAGTTTTCCATCGCGTCCTCGTAATCGACGGGGGCATAATCATAGGTATCCTTGTCAGCGAAATTGCGTTCCTTCAGCTCGACGATGCGCTTCATCAGCGGGTGGTCGAGGTAGAATTGCAGGTTCGGATTATCGTTATAATAGTTTGCCATTGTTTTCTATTTTGTTTAGCTTTCAGCATTCAGCAATCAGCCTTCAGCTTAGTAGCACCGAGGCTGATAGCTGATGGCTGACGGCCATAGGCCAGCCTAATTATTTACTATTCTGCTTATAATACTTAATCAATTTCGGGACGACCTCCTCAACGGTGCCAACGATGACATAATCTGCAATTTTATTAATAGGTGCGTCGGGATCGCTGTTCACCGAGATGATGATTTTACTGTCCTGCATACCAGCGATATGCTGGATTTGTCCGCTGATGCCGCAGGCGATGTACACCTTGGGATGCACGGTAACACCCGTCTGACCAATCTGGCGGTCGGTGTCACAGAAGCCCGCATCGACAGCGGCACGCGAGGCACCGACTTCGCCGTGAAGCACCTTGGCGAGTTCAAACAGCATGTCGAAGCCTTCCTTGGAACCCATGCCATAGCCACCGGCCACAACGATAGGTGAACCTTTCAGGTTGTGCTTGGCAGCCTCCACATGGTGGTCGAGGACCTTCACAACATACGCCTCGGGAGAGACATACTTGCTTACCTCGGGATAGACGACTTCGTTCTTGGCCTTGCCTTCATAGATGGCCTTCTGCATCACGCCCGAGCGGACGGTGGCCATCTGCGGACGGTGGTCAGGGTTGACGATGGTCGCCACGATGTTGCCGCCGAAAGCAGGACGGATTTGATACAGCAGGTTGTCGTAATGTTTCTTGGTCTTGACATCGTCGAAATCACCGATTTCGAGTTGGGTGCAGTCGGCGGTGAGGCCGCTGGTCAGCGAGGAGCTGACGCGAGGACCGAGGTCGCGACCGATGACGGTAGCACCCATCAGGCAGATCTGCGGTTGTTCTTCCTTGAAGAGGTTGACGAGGATATCGGTGTGCGGTGCGGAGGTGTAAGGGAACAGTCCTTCGCCGTCGAAAGCGAAGAGTTTGTCCACGCCGTAAGGCAGGATTTGGTCTTCCACCTTGCCCTTGATGCCCGTGCCAGCCACGACGGCGTGCAGTTCCACGCCCAGCTGGTCGGCCAATTTACGCCCTTTAGTGAGCAACTCCTGGGAGACTTCGGCCACCTGTGTGCCTTCGGTCTCGATATATACAAATACGTTGTTCATAAGTCAATTTCTTTTAGACTCGGGACACGGGACTGCGGGACGCGGGACATACCAAAGTCTCGTGTCTCGCGTCTCGTAGTCTCGCGTCATCCAATTATCTTTTCGTCCAACAATTCTTTAATCAATCCTTCCACATCGGCGTCGCTGGCGGTGAGGGTCTTGCTCTCCTTGGCCTGGAAGACGATGTTCTGCACGGTTTTCACCTTGGTAGGGCTACCTGAGAGGCCGCACTGGTTGGGGTCGCCATCCACGTCGGCCACGCTCCACTGGTTGAGGTTGAGGTAGGGACGGCTCTCGTAGAGGTCGGCACGAGGATCTTCGGGCTGACGCTCCAGCGGGCAGGAGGCATACTTATACTTCATCACCAGTTTGGCGTTGCAAGGACGGCAAGGTGCCGCACTGCCGTTCACGGTGATGACGCAGGGCAGCGGCACTTCGACGGTCTCCACACCACCGTCGATATGACGGCGAATAGTGGCGATGTTGTTCTCGATCTTGAGGATTTCCTCGGCGTAGGTCACTTGGTTGAGGCCCAGTTTCTGTGCCACTTGGGGACCCACTTGGGCGGTGTCACCGTCGATAGCCTGACGGCCGCCGATGACGATATCCACATCACCAATCTTCTTGATGGCTGTTGCCAATGCGTATGAGGTGGCGAGGGTGTCGGCACCTGCGAAGAGGCGGTCGGTAAGCAGCCAGCCCGTGTCGGCGCCACGGAAGAGGCCTTGTCGGATGATT
>CALEMB010000077.1 GCA_937902805.1 uncultured Bacteroidales bacterium | reverse complement strand
CGATCTGATTGCCAGCCGGCGTTTCAGGGCGGGAAGGCCCGACTCACCATGCACTACACTCAAGCCATCGAAGGGTTCTGCGATGTGCCGTGGGAGATGATGCTCCCCGACGGGAGTTTCGTCACAGCGGGTGGCATGGTTGCTACCAATTACGATGTAACAGCCGCTGCCTTCGCCTTTTATCCCATGGCTAAGTCCCAAGCGCACGCCATGTTGTGGGTGATGGGCATTGGAGCGGTGCTTGTCGTGTGCCTGCTGGCGGTCGTTGTGGCAAAGAGAAGGAAACGGGACGAGGAAGACACCCCCGATGCGGCGGCTGAGGATGTCGTGACAAGCGCGAAACGCATCCTGAGCGGCAAACTCGAAGCCTTGATGGAAGAGCAGCAGCTGTTCAGGAACAAGGATTTGCGCATCGCCGATGTGGTTGCTGCATTGCACACCAACACCAACTACCTTTCCGCCTACCTGAACGGCGTGCTGAATACCTCATTCCCGGCCTTTATCACGGGCTACCGCATCCGTTACGCCCAGGAACTGATGCGCCAGGACCCCGCGATGCGCCTCTCGCAGGTGGCCGAGGCCTCGGGTTTCACCAACGAAAAGTCCTTCCTGCGTAGTTTCAAAGCCGCTTGTGGCGTCACACCCTCGGAGTGGAAGCAAGAGGTCGAATAAGGCCCCATTTTGGGTGTTTTTGCCGAAATTGTCACATTTTTGTGGAAATTGTAACCTTTTTTGTGGAAATTGTAACCTAAAATTGTGGAAATTGTTACCTCGCCTTTCGGGGAATCGCTGTACTTTTGTACGAATTAATACACAAGTCTACATGACTACTAGACTACGGGTCATTTGAATCGTTCCGAAGTCCCGCGTCCCGAAGCCAATTTAACATCAAATACAAATGAAAAACAACATCTTTATCCTCGCAGCGATACTCGCTCTGCTGGCGACTGCCTGCAAAAAGGAAAACCCGCAAAACGACCTCGCGGTGACACCAATTACCATCAGTGCCTCCTACGGAGTAAGCGACGGTGCCAAGGTAAGCTACACCGAGAGCGGTAACGACATCACCGCCACTTGGGAGGCGGGCGACCAGCTCTATGTGGTGTACAACAACCATGTAAACACCCTCACGCTGTCTGCCGGCGCAGGCACCGCCTCCGCCACCTTCACAGGCTCCATCGTCGGTACACCCACGGCGACGAGTCCGCTCTTCTGCTATGTGCGCGACGCCAACAACCCCTCTGCAGTGACCGTGAGCCCGACCGGCGAATACACCTACGCCAGTGGCACCTTCCTCGCCCAGGACGGCACCCTCGCTAGCGCTGCCAAGTGCAACCTTTTCTATGGTGCCACCACCTACGGCAACGGCACAAACATCAGCTGCACCTTCAGCCCCAACACCTCGATGATGAAGCTCACTGTCTCTGCTCCTGCAGGAGTTTTGCCAGACGCTACCGCCACATTGACCTACAAGAGCGCCACCACCGATCTCGCCAAAGCCACTTTCACCGTTGGCGCGAATGGGTGGAACACCCTCTACTTAACCGTTCCCGCTGGAGAATACACAGGCACACAGGCCTTTGTCTACCAAAGCGGCGAAACCAATGAGACGAGAACACTTTCCGCTACGCAAGCCTGCTTCGCGGCGGGGCAAACGTATCGAAAAAGTGTGTATTTCGGCATTTCCGTTCCTGATGGAGCCATAGACGGCATGTTCACCATAGGCCCAAATAAGCAAGTCTATTTCTCAAAAGGTAATTTGCAGTATAAAAATGGTACAGGATGGCGATTTGCTGAACACCAGTACGACTGTGTAGGAGCATGGAACACTTCTGATTGGGTCGATCTGATTGGCTGGGGCACTTGGGGTGAAGGTAAGAATCCGTTGAATACATCAACAAACAATGCTGATTACTTGTGGAGTACTGATTTTAGTGGAACCTTAACCAATGCCAACAGCACAGGCTGGCGTACCATGACTTACGATGAGTGGAATTATCTGTTAAACTCACGACAAACAGGAAATTCTGTTAATGGCACTAATCATGCACGTTTTACGAAGGCAACTATCAATACCGATGGAACCTCAAAATGTGGACTTATTATTTTCCCTGACAATTATTCAGGTGGCACACCTGATGGTGTAACATGGGGTTCCATTAATGCTTCTGTTAGTGGATGGGGTACAAGTTGTACTACAGCGGGATGGAGGACTATGGAAGAAGCCGGCTGTGTGTTTTTACCAACATCAGGCGAAAGAGTCAACGGAACCACTATACAAAATGTCAGTACTCTTGGGCTTTATTGGTATAGTACCTCTTACGATTCCAACTATGCATGGTATTTGGTTTTTCTAAATTCAGCTGTAAACCCGGATAAATACCATAAATGGCGTGGATGTTCAGTCCGTTTAGTCTGCCCGGTCAACTAACCATCCCCCCAATCCGAATCCCAATGAATAAATCATCATTCTTTTGCACAAATAATATGAAAATGAAAATACACAAGAAAACTTTGAAAGCCTTCGTACTTTTCTTGGGCCTGTCGATGCTGACAGCGACCCAACTGAACGCCCAACACGGCGGCGGGATGTTTGCCCGTGGCGGCAACGCCGACAATGCCGACAATGTAAGCTTGATGAACCGTAACGGTTCCAACATCAATAATGGTGTCGATCTCGGAGGAGCAATGACAGAAAACCCGACAGAAGCACCAGTAGGCGGCGGCATCGCCATCCTCGTGGTGGCTGGTGTGGGCTACACCTTATTGAAAAGGAAGGAGGACATGCAATGAAAAAGTTGACTCTAATCCTTGCAGCCTTGGTCTTGACTCTTGGTTTCAGCCAATGCAAGAAAACGGAAACGCCCACCACAGACGAAGGCGTCTTCATCACCCTTACGGCGGGCTACGGCAACGGCGCGAAGACCGACTTCGCCCCAGCGACAGGTTCCTTTGTCTGGACCAATGGTGTCACCGAATACATCTATGTGGGTGGCAGCAACCACGATGCTTGCCTCGGTGTGCTGAGCGGTGCAGGCACCGGAACGGGCAGCATGAACTTCAGCGGAACGCTGACCACAACTCCTAACGAGGGCGAGACGCTTCATTTCTTCTATCTCGGCAAGGATAGGGACGGCAGCGCAGTGAGTTCCTTGGATTTCTCTAACCAGAGCATCGGCTCGCTTGCCAGCCTGACCAACTTCCATATTGCCGTAGGCGACGGAAGCTATTCCGACAATACGGTGAACTACGCCACCACCTTGCACATGGCTGTGTCCTTCGCCTATTTCGATGTGGACGGCTTCAAGAGCGCCGGCAATGCTACCGAAACCGTCTATCTGCATGGCGACGAGGTGTATTCCACCGCTACCATTAATTATAGGGCGGGTACGATTACAGGCGACGCCAAGGGCAATATCAACCTTGGTGCGGCCAGCGATGGGAAATTCGTGGCCCTGATTCCTTCGGTGAGCACCGAAACGACTGTGAGTTTCGACAGCAACAGCAAATGGGGTGCATTGAAATTCATGCGCGGCATCCAAGCGGGGAGGTATTATTCCAACAACGGTGCCGCCTTGACCGTAACGGCAGGCACTTTGCTTGCAGGCACCGTCCCAGGATTGTTCTCCGTCTCGGCAACGAAGATGGTGAGGTTCTCGAAGGGGAATTTGCAATATATTGGTAGCGCGGAAACGCCTTACTGGAAGTTCGCAAACAGCCAAAGGGAGTGCTTGCGTAACAATGCGGAAATTATTTCGAATCCAAATGCTGACCGCGACCTTTTTGGTTGGGGTACGGGACTGAATCCGACAAATGTATCTAATGATGACGCTGAATATAGCGTTTTTGCCGATTGGGGTAATAATGCAATAATGAACGGAGGGAATACTTCTAGACTATGGAGAACTCTTACAAGTGATGAGTGGGAATATCTTTTTGGCCGTTCAGGAGTTAGTTATGCCAAAGCACAGGTAGATGACGTTAAAGGTGTCATACTTTTGCCTGATGGATGGGTTAGTTCAATTTACGATTTGAATAACACCAATATCTCTGGTGGTGTTTATGATGGTAATACTATCACAGCTGAAAACTGGAGCAACTCCATTGAATCAAATGGTGCGGTATTCCTACCCGCTTCTGGCCGACGTGCAACAGCTGGCAATACTTTGCTTAATTATTTTGGCTTTTATTGGTCGTCTCAAACAACAAATGATGATATAAATAGCGCATATCACTTGCAATTTGTTAGGGAATACTTGCATGTTCGCGAATCTGAACTTGGAAATAAATCATACGGCTACTCTGTCCGCCTCGTCCACAACATCGGATTGATTGTGGACCCCGACATCGTTAACGATGTGACGACGGAGGGAAGCATCTTCAGCGGCTGGACCAATGGCGGCGGCGATCCTTGGAACGACCCCACTTCGGGCAGCGGCGGCAACACTTTAGGCGGCTGGAACAATGAGGGCAACGACCCCTGGGGGAATTAATGAAGACTTACACCAAAAAAGACACTAAAATGAGAAGTACTAACATAACGCTTTTAACGTCATGGCGGAGAAGCATCCGCCATCCCCTGTGCGCGAAGATGGTCTTTCACGCTTGGGAGTTTGCGGGTCAAGCCCGCAATGACGGTTGTCGGTTTAGTTAGTGGTTCCCATGTTAATACCGAGTTTTAATTCTGAGCAATTACTAAATAAACACATATGAAAAACCGATTCTTCTTCCTCGCAGCGATACTGGCTTTGCTGGCGACTGCATGTAAAAAGGAAAACCCGCAAAACGACCTCGCCGTGACACCCATCACCATCAGCGCCTCCTACGGCGTAAACGACGACACCAAGGTGAGCTACACCGAGAGTGGCGACGCCATCACCGCCACTTGGGACGAGGGCGACCAACTCTATGTGGTCTATAACGGCCATCTGAACACCCTCACCCTGACGGAAGGCGCAGGCACCACAACCGCCACCTTCACAGGCACCGTCATCGGTACGCCCACGGCAATGAGCGTCCTTATCTGCTATGTGCGCGACACTAACAATCCCTCTGCAGTGGAGGTGAGCGCGACAGGGGAATACACTTACACCAGCGGCGTCTTCCTCGCCCAGGACGGCACCCTCGCCAGTGCGGCAAAGTGCAACCTTTTCTACGGCACCACCACCTATGGCAACGGCTCCAACATCAGCTGCACCTTCACTCCGAATACCTCGATGATGAAGCTTACCGTCTTCGCTCCCGATGGCGTTTCGGCAGGCGCAGAAGCCACATTGACCTACAAGAGTGGCAGCACTGACCTCGCCAGAGCCACTTTCATCGTAGGCACGAATGGTAGAAACACCATTTACTTAACCGTTCCTGCTGGAGAATACACCGGCACACAGGCCTTTGTCTACCACAGCGGAGCAGTTGTTCGGACGAATACACTTTCCGAAACCCAAGCCTGCTTCGCGGCAGGGCAGACGTACAGCAAAAGAGTGAAATTCGGTAACGCTATTCCAGATGGTGCCGTTGATGGTAAATTCACTATTAATTCCAACGGCGACCAAGTGTATTTCTCGCAAGGTAATTTGCAGTATAAGACGGATGAGTGGCGATTTGCCGAATCCCAATACTATTATGTAGGTAGTTATTACACCGGCAATTGGGTCGACATGTTCCAATACAATGTTTGGGGCAATCCATATCCTGTTTTCGATTGGCGTTTGCCATCTATGGATGAATTGGTATATGTTTTCAATACGCGCACGACTACTTCTGGCATTCGTTATGCGAAAGGGCGTATTGATATTGGTTCAGGACAATATAGGAATGGCGTCATTCTATTGCCTGACGACTGGGACAGTTCAGTTTACGAATTGAATTCACCCAATGTCGGTAGTGCTATTTACACCAGCAATACTATTACTGCTACAAATTGGAGCGGTATCCTTGAACTAAATGGAGCAGTCTTTCTGCCTGCAGTTGGTAATGTTAATGCAGGTTATTATTATAATTTGAATGCAGCAGGGCATTACAGGTCGTCATCGAGCACAAATGGAGTTATGATTTTCCGAGAGAACTCGCTTGATTTATCACAGAGTCCATCAAATTACCATTTCTCTGTCCGTTTAGTTTGTCCAACAGATTAAGTATGGCATCGGGCTTTTTTTGTGGAAAATGGAAAAATATCACGAAAGCCCTTGCGGGATGGGAAAATTGTATTATCTTTGCAGCGTCAGATTGTCGTCAGAGGGCGCGAACAGTTTGCTTTTGCAGCAATATTCAAGCTGGACCATTCTGACCCCCATACGAGGACATAGCCCACAAGGTTATGTCCTCAGTTTTTCCAGTTCATCCTCAATCTTTTGTTTGACGGCATCCTTGTCGGTATCTGCAAATACATTGGTCTCCACCACAACGGCCTTGCAATTGTGAACCACATAACACTCATTGATGATTCCACTAATGAAATCGTCATGCCTACCATAAATGCCCGAAGCGATTTTCTTGGTTTTAAGCATGTCGTCCGCCATGTGCATGTCGAAATCAAGCACTACCGTCTGGCAACCTTGTTCCTTAGCCTTTCGAAATGCCGATTTAATTCCGTTTTCGCTTTCCACGCCCTTTCGATCGCCAAGTTTCTCATTAATGGTATATTCAGGATTTTTGTGGCCGAAAATCAGTAAATGTTCATTGATACGGATTCTCATGTCGTCGAAGCAATTCAACAACACCCTCGCCACACGAATGTTTTCATCAAGTTCAGATTGGTCGGCTTGCTTGCTGATAAGCAACCGCTCACCGAAAACCTCGTCAATTATGAAATCCTCTGTTCTAAACATGGCGCAAAGGTAATCAAATATCTTTTTTGTATACGGATTTAGCTGGCTTTTACCACGCATAAGCTTCTGCCGTCATCCACTTGCCCTGTACTTTCAGGACGCGCTCGATGACGTCGCGGACGGCTCCTTTGCCGCCAGGCTGCTCGCTGATGTATCGGCTGATGGCCTTTACCTCAGGAACGGCGTCGGCAGGGCAGGCGGGGAGCCCCACGCATTGCATCACCCGCAGGTCGGGGATGTCGTCGCCCATGAAGACGATTTCTTCGGCCTTAAGGCCTTTCTCCTGCATGTATTCCTTGAGTTTCAGCACTTTGTTGGGGATGCCCGTGAAGACATCGGTCACACCGAGGCTGTTCATGCGGACGATGGTCGAAGGGCAGACGGCACCCGAAATGACCGCCACGTTGTAGCCCAACTTGGTGGCCAGCTGTATCGCGTAGCCGTCTTTGACGTTGGTGGCACGCAAGGGGTGTCCCTCAAAGTCGCAATATACCTTTCCGTCGGTCATCACGCCGTCGAAGTCGAAGATGAATGTGGTGATAGGGCGTAGTATTTCGTTGGTGTCGCTCATTTTCTTTGGTTTTAGGCTCCAAAAATAAGGTTTTTTTGAGAAATAAGGTTTGATAATTTAAAAATGCTTACTTTTGCCCCTTAATAACAGACACGAGACTGCGAGACACGGGACTGCGAGACAGTCTCGCGTCATAAAGTCCCGCGTCCCGAGTCAATAAAACTATGAGAGTAAGACACCAAACAGATAATGTTGAAGAGATTGTGGCCGCGACGATAGAGGCCATGGAAGCCGTGAAAGGCAAGGAAATCGTCACCTTGGACCTGCGCGAAATCACCACCGCCGTGACGGATTATTTCGTCATCTGCCACGCGCCTTCCAAGACGCAGGTGGATGCCATCGCCGACAAGGTGGAGGAGCTGGTCTTCGAAAAGACGCACAGCAAGCCCTACCATGTGGAAGGCCGCGAAAATACGGAATGGATTTTGATAGACTTCGTTGATGTCGTCGTTCATGTGTTCCTTGAATCGAAACGTGAGTTCTATAAACTTGAGGAACTTTGGGCCGATGCCGAAAGAGTTGTGAAGGCAACGGAAGAATAATCTTTTCAAAATCAAAAATTTACAATGGAGAATAACGAGACTAATGGGGCTGGCAACAACCAGAACCAGCCTAATCAGCCCAACCAACCCAATCAGAAACCGAAGGAAAAGAGGCGGTTCAATCTGATGTGGATATATGCCATTTTGTTCGCTGTGCTGATTGGCGTGAACTTTTTTGGCAGGGATGCTGCCACTCCGACCGAGGACATCAACCAAGGCAAGCTCATCGAACTGCTGCAAAAACAGGAGGTGGGTAAAATCGAACTCGTCAACAGGGAGGACGCCTTGGTTTACCTCAACGAGAAGGGTCTAAGTATTTATTTCCCTGATGCAAAGTCCACTTCAAATGGATTTACGGCGAGCCCTAACTACACCTATAAAATCGGCTCGTTGGAGCGTTTTGAGGAGATGGTGGAGAACGCCCAGGAAGGCATAGCCAATCCCGTGTATATCAGCAATGTGAAGCGTAACAACTGGATGTCTGACATTCTGGCGTGGGTGTTACCCTTTGGCCTGCTCGTCGTGTTTTACATCATCTTGATGCGTGGCATGGGCCGCAACATGGGTGGTGGCCCTGGCTCGATTTTCAATATCGGCAAGTCGAGGGCGCAACTCTACGACAAGAACACGAGTGTCAACGTGACATTCAAGGATGTGGCAGGCTTGGAAGAAGCCAAGGTGGAGATTATGGAAGTCGTCGATTTCCTGAAGAATCCGGAGAAATATACCAAACTTGGTGGCAAGATTCCGAAGGGAGTGCTGCTTGTAGGCCC
Organism: uncultured Bacteroidales bacterium; assembly: GCA_937902805.1. Taxonomy (GTDB): domain Bacteria; phylum Bacteroidota; class Bacteroidia; order Bacteroidales; family F082; genus Limimorpha. The sequence goes on along the minus strand of CALEMB010000077.1, from coordinate 2,064 downwards.
TCCTGGAACGGGTAAGACCCTGCTGGCCAAGAGTGTGGCAGGCGAGGCCAATGTGCCGTTCTTCAGCCTGTCAGGCTCCGACTTCGTGGAAATGTTCGTTGGCGTGGGTGCCTCACGTGTCCGCGACCTGTTCAGCAACGCCAAATCGAAGGCCCCGTGCATCATCTTCATCGACGAAATCGATGCCATAGGCCGTGCCCGTGGCAAGAGTGCCATCACAGGCGGCAACGATGAGCGTGAGAGTACGCTAAACCAGCTGCTGACCGAGATGGACGGCTTCGGCACCAACTCAGGTGTCATTGTGTTGGCCGCCACCAACCGTGCCGACATCTTGGACAAGGCTCTGCTCCGTGCCGGACGTTTCGACCGCCAAATCTATGTGGAGTTGCCCGATATCGTGGGCCGTAAGGAAATCTTCGAGGTGCACATGCGTGGCTTGAAACTGGGTAAGGATGTTGACAAGGACTTCTTGGCCAAGCAGACGCCTGGCTTCTCGGGTGCCGACATTGCCAATGTGTGCAACGAAGCCGCATTGATGGCCGCCCGCAAAGGCAAGGAAGAAATCGACAAGCAGGACTTCCTCGATGCCGTCGACCGCATCATCGGTGGCTTGGAGAAGAAGAATAAGATTATTACCCCCGAAGAGAAGAAGGTCATCGCCTTCCACGAGGCAGGCCATGCCACGACGAGCTGGCTGCTGCAATATGCCCATCCTTTGGTGAAGGTGACCATCGTGCCGCGTGGCAACTCCCTCGGTGCCGCGTGGTATCTGCCTGAGGAGCGCCAAATCACCACCAAGGAGCAGATGTACCACGAGATGATTGCCACTTTGGGCGGTCGTGCCGCTGAGCAGGTCGTCTTCGGACAAATCTCTACGGGTGCCTTGTCCGACCTTGAAAAAGTAACCAAACAGGCCTTTGCCATGGTGACCTATTACGGCTTGGACGAGGAAATCGGCAACCTGAGCTATTACGACTCATCGGGCCAGCAGGACTATAGCCTGACGAAGCCCTACAGCGAAAAGACCGCTGAGACCATCGACCAACGCGTGAGTTTCATCGTTGAGAAGGCCTATAAGGATGCCATCACCATCCTGACTGAGCATCGCGATGGCTTGACGCAGCTGGCTACCAAGCTCGTTGAAGAGGAAGTCATTTTTGGCGAGGACCTGGAGCACATCTTCGGCAAGCGCCCCTGGGGCAACTCGGAGGACGAGAAGCTGAAGGAAGCTGCATTGAAAGCGGCGGAGAAGGAGACTGAGGCACAACCTGGAAACGAACCCGAAAACGCATAACGCCATGGCTTGGGACAACAAAGGAGAGAACACCGACACCACCTTCAAGGAGCAGATGCTCGCCAAGGTGCGCAACGCCCTCATCGAGCGGCAGGAGGCTCTGTTCAAGGACATTGACCAGCGCACCGAGACCTGGGTGCCCATTAGGGAAGAGGACGGCACGGCCATCACCTTTGTGCAGAACTTCAAGGAACATGGTGGCATCTTCGTGTATCTGGAGAGCGAGGCTGAGTTTGCCGATTGCCTCAAGCAGCTGGCACCCGAAAACGGATGGGAGCCACTGTGGTGTACCAGCCCCGAGATGCAGCGTTTGTTGAGTAAATATGGAATCCCCTATACTGAAAGCAAGGTGCGAGAGCCCAAGCAGAAGCTCGTCAGCCTGATGGGCTGTGAGTGCTTAGTGGCACAGACCGGCAGCATCGTCCTTTCCGACGCGCTAACGCAGAGCCGCGAGGCTTACGCTTTGCCTGATATACTTTTGGTGTATGCTACCACGGAGCAAATCGTTCCTGGGATGCGCACCGCCTTCCAGACCGTGAAACGGAAATATGCCAAAAACAAGCCCTCGCAGCTGACTATCATCACGGGGCCGAGCCGTAGCACCGACATTGAGCAGACATTGGTTATTGGTGCCAGTGGAATTAGGCAGGTGGCGGTGTTTTTGGTAGATGAGGAATAACTAGGTCCCTGAGCCTGTCGAAGGGCCGGTTTCTAATATGTACATATAACACATAAAGATTGCTGTTTTATGGTCGGCCCTTTGACAGGCT
>CALEMB010000076.1 GCA_937902805.1 uncultured Bacteroidales bacterium | reverse complement strand
TGAGATTTACTATTTTTGCCCTGTAAAACCTGTAACGGTTATTTAGGACTAGTCAGTCTTACGACTTACTTGATAACGGTGACACGCTTCGTAGCCATACCTTTGGCGGTGGCGATGCGCACCATGTAGACACCCGTCTCAACATTGTTGAGGTTGATGTCGACGGATTCACTGTGGCATTCCATATCATAAACCTTCTGACCAAGGGCGTTGAAGACCGTCACATGGCTCAGGCCTTCGGCTTCCACGGTGAAGCGGTCGGTGGTAGGATTCGGGAACAGAGCCACGTCATTGGCTTCCATTTCGTCAACACCATCGGTGGAATACAGGACTCTCAGATAGAACTGGTTCGGGTCGCCAATCCAGTTGGCAGGAGCCGAGGTGCAGTCGATGGAGCTGTAGACGGAGTAAAGCTTGTAATAATAATAGACACCATCTTGGTTGGCGGAATTGTCGGTATAGTTAGTGGCATTGGCACCAAGTACCTTGATTCTGGTATATTCGCCGTCTTCGCCAACTCTTCTAAACAGATAATAGCCTGACAAGCCTGTTGCAGGTACTGGCTTCTCCCATTTCAACTTAATCTTATAGGCACTGCCCGTGTATTCATAGTCCAGGTTGGTAGCGGACAAGCAGTCAGAACCTGCGGTTGCACATGACTCGTTGGAATAGAGGCCGTTTTCACCACCTTCGCCCAGATAACCGACATAGTAGCAGTGGCCACCCTGAGGCACGTTCTCATCCACGAATGCAGTGCCTTCAGGCACCAAGCGATGCATCATTCCGTCTCTATAAACGGCATAGCCGTAGCCACTGACGCCATCGATAGGATCCCACGACACATGGATGGTGTTCGGGTTCTCCTCGTCAACAAGAGCGACGCAGTTGGTAGCGACACCTTCAGGGGCCTCGCCGCCGCAGCTGTTGTTGCCTTGATGGAAGACACCCACGGGCATATCGTTTGAGCTACCACTATAGGAGTAAATCACTTGGTTTTCGGAATCCTTAAGAGTAAAGCCCATGTTGAAGGCCGAGCCCGAAGTGGGAGCTGTCCAGCTCAAAGTGATATTGCCCAGAGGCATGTCGATCGGAATCGACTGGACACCAGAGGTAGTGGTCGTCACGGAAGAGAACTCCGTGCCGCATGAATTGAAGATATGGATCGCACCACCATTGAAGCCACTCATGGAAGTAGCTTGGGTGATGTTGAGGGTCCAATTGCAAGTGGGGCCAAAACAAACCCTGTTCTTGTAGGCGATCTTACCATGAGCACCATTCACGACAGCATAAACGCAGTAGTTGAAGGCATCGTAACGCGGAACACTATTGTCGACGGCAGTCATGTCGGCACCAGGAGTGACATTGTCTTCGGTGTACACCACCTCACCGTCACGGGTAACGATGATGCGGTCGATGGAAGTGAGGTTGACGTTGCTCAAGTTCTTGGAAGGGTTCCTCCAGCTCAGCGTGGCGCTCAATGCATTGTCGGGATTAGGAGTCACGGTGAAGTTGATAGGAGCCTGGGCAGTGTTGTTGTAGACATCGGAAGGAACAAAGTTCAACACACCACGGACATTGGTCGAATACTCAATGTCTTCAATCAGGAAATAATTGTTGTTTGATCCGCCCCATCCCCAGTTGATATGGAACATATTGTCGTCATTGTAACCATCACAAATGAAAGCATGACCGTAAGGGGCATCGGCTTCCGTGCCAGAATACAACACTGGCCAGCCAAGATCGAGCTGTTCCTTCAGCAAGTTTTCCCAAGCGCTATTGGTAGACGGCTTGTTGACCACGTATGCGGTGGATGAATAACGGAAATAATTAGAAATTGCACTAGGGACATTTGCAGTATTGGCACCACTACCCTGTTCCACGTCGCCACCGTAATCCATGTTAACGGCGACTCCACAATGGAAACAAATCGTGGCAACGGCATTGCCTTGTTCGGGAGTGTAATTGCCAGAAGAATACGAATTCAACATATTGTCCCAATCATAGGTCGTATTACCGAAATTAGCGCTAATCAAACCATACTTGGGATGGATGTACGAATTACTTCCTTGGCCTTGTGCAGGATAATTCCAATATTTCATAATTTGCGACATAGCCGTTGCCACGCATCCCGTATAGGCATGATAACCAGCATTAGGACTCTGGGAGTCGGCAGGACACATGCTGTTATAAGGGCCAGGAGTTTGGTCCCACTTGGTTTGAACTAAGTAAGGAACACTTCTTCCGCCATTGCGCGAAATCAATCTACCCGTGTTTCTCACACTTTCCCATTCGACAGGTACCAAAGGATCAATGACATTATTGATACTGCTTCTGTATTCAGCAATGGCATTCAGGTAGTAAGCAGACGTAGGATTGTTGAGATCATAGTTGCCTTCTTCCGAATAGGCAATGAGAGGACGGAAATTGTCATCGCCAGAAACGATGACGAAACCGTCGCTGCCGACATTGAAGACATAGTAACCGACATCACCTCTTGTGGAAGTGCCCGTATAGACAAGAGTAAGTTCTGCACTTTGTCTTGTCTCTTCAAAATTGGCCTGGACAAACTGTTGTCCGACATACTTGGCTTGGCTCACACTGACCGGGCCGGCTTGCGCCATTCCGATGCCCAGTGCCAAGGCCAGCATACTCAAGAAATACTTTTTCATTGTTGTAGTTATTAGTTTAGATTCTGAATTAAGGCGACAAATATAGATATTTTTTTCAAAACGTTGCAAATCAAAATGGCATATTGTCGAAAAACTTCATTAATGAACGACGCTAACACATCGTGACAAGATGCCTTCCGTCGTTTGCACCTTCATCATATAAACGCCTTCGCTCCAACCAGAGACACTGACATTCAATTCATTACCGTTACATTCGGATGCAAAGACCTGCTGTCCGAGTATGTTGTAAATTGCCACATGAGTCATGCCTTCCGCTTCGACATTAATGCTTTGGTCGGCAGGATTGGGGAAGACATTGACAAAGACCATATCTTGTTCTGCGACATCATCCGTTGAGTAATATACCCTCAGGAAGAATTGGTTCGGATCGTCTTTTGCTGTAGCAGGAGCCGACATGCAGTCAATGTCGCGATAGTAGGCATAAAGCCTATAGTAATAAATCCCTTCTTCATTGGCTGAGTTATCCGTGTATGAAGTCGCCGAAGCACCGAGCGGCTTGATTCTTACGTAGTCGCCCTCCTCCCCTTGCCTACGATACAAGTAGTAGCCTGTCAGTCCATCGCTGATTTCAGGTCTCTCCCACTTCAGCTTGATTTTGTAATTTTGTCCGACATACTCGAAGTCGAAGTTGGTGGCACCCATGCAATTGCCCGCAGAAGCACAGGTTTCGTTGGAACTCGGCGACTCACCACCGGCTTCAAGGGCGGAAACGGTGTAGCAATGTCCCACGTCAATGCCCATGTCCGTGAATGTACGGGCGGTACCATCCAACACCATAGTATAAATATGCCCGTCGCGATAGATGATAAAACCATGCAAGGGGTTAAAATCGGCTTCCCAAGTAAGTACTGCATCGTCATCCACCAGCTCAGCACTCAAATCGTATGGTGCCTGTGTAGGATTCTCTTCGCCGCAGCCGTTGTTGAATGCAAGAATAGTGCCCGCAGCCAAACCTGACGAGTTGCCTTGATAGGTAAAAACAGCGTTGCTTTCCGAGTCTCTGATAATCAACGATATATTACTTATGGTGCCCACTGGAGTGCTCCAGCCGAAACTTCCCCTGCCAACAGGTACGGGGATGTTGACCGTAGCAGGAGTAGAATTGGAGACGGTGAACCTTTGGATTTCCTTTCCCGTAGCGCTATAGAGCGATACATAGCCACCTTTCCAGCCTTGGAAATTGTTGGACTGGCCAATAATTTTCCATTCACATGTGGGGCCGACAAACACATTCCCCACACGAGCCAAAGCACCATGATGGCCGTCTGTGACAGCGTAAACCGCATAATCGAAAGCATCAATGTAAGGAACGGTCTCATCCACGATGCTCATCACCGCACCAGGGGCCACGTTGTCTTCCACATACACAATATGGCCATTGCGCTCCACCACGATTTGGTCGATGGCGGTTAAAGGCTCTTCGTCCATGGTAAGCGTTGGGTTGGTCCAAGAGAGGGTGACTGCCAGCAGGCCTTCTTCCGAAGCCACAGCGGTGAGATCGGTAGGCTCGTTAGGCGTGGCGGAATAAATCTCAGCAGGCACATAATTGTAGATGACGCTTTCTCCATCTGAATAGTCGTGGTCGTCGACATTGAAAAAACCGTCATTGCTGCCGCTCCAGCCCCAGTTGAAATGCACCATATCGTTGTCGTTGTAGCCGTCAAGCACGTATGCATGTCCGCCGCCGCGATGCACCATAGGCCAGTTCATATCGATGGCATCAATAATCAGCTGCATATATCCCTTATGGGTATAATCCTCACGGGCCAAATTGACCATACTTTCCGTATAGTAGAAATGAAGCGGCATAACATCGCAAAGCACACTAGTATACGCACCGCTACTTGTAGGACGGTAGTTCATGTCAACACTGACGCCAGCATGATAAATCAACTGTGCCACAGCCTCGATTTGTTCTATTGGAGAGTTCGTCGAAATAGAATTAGGCATATTGTCCCAGTCGTATGTGGCTGCACCAAAATCGACGGTCAAAGGACCATATTCCGGATGATCCTCGGGGATATAGGTATGGTTCCCTTGGCCTTGCAAAGGATGGTTCCAATACCTCATCAATTGGGCGGCTGCAGTAGCCACACAACCTGCATAGCAGTGGCCACCAGGACCGCTGCCATCACCAACGGGGCAATAATAATTGTAAGGATAATTCTGGTTCCATGTGGTTTGCACAAGGTATTCATCTTCTCTGCCCCCGTGACGCGACACGAGGCAACCGTTCTTCTCAAGCATGTCCCAGTCAGCAGCCACCGAAACCGTTGCCGAAGGAGCCTGAGCGGCCTCTATCACGCCTCGGCGAACAACCTCGAGATAATCGGCCAAAGCCGGAGCCATATCGTTGATGTCGAAGTTTCCTTTATCTGAATAACCGATGACAGGACGATAATGGTCGTCGGCAGCCATGATGACGAAGCCCGTGTTGCCCACATTGTAAATATAATAGCAAGCCTCTCCCCTTTCAGTGAAGGCCGTATACACAAGGTTCAAATCGGAACTTTGTCGAGTTTGTTCAAATGTGGAAGTCACAAAAGAATGACCCAAACGTTTTGCAGTTTCATGGTCGACAGGACGCGCCTGCACGGTGACACTCGTCAGTGCGAGTGCCAGCAAAGTAATGATATAGTTTCTCATAGTCGTTTTAATTTGAAGTGCAAAGATAATAAAAAAAAAGGAAACACATCGTGTTTCCTTTTCATTTTCAATAATTTTGTGAAATCATCAGTGGATGACTGAGAAGCGCTTGGTCATGATGCCTTGGGCGGTCTTCACACTCATGGTGTAGATGCCAGAGACAAAATCGGAAATGCCGATGACCACACCGTCTTCGCTGCAATGCTGCTGATAGACCACTTGTCCCATCACGTTGTAGATGGTCACCTGCTCCATGCATTCGGCTTCAACGCAAATCATAGAGTTGGCAGGATTGGGATACACCTTGCAACCTTCGTCGCTGTCTTCGTTCACCGATGTGACCGAGACGTAAACGTAGTCTTCGTTTTCGTTGGCCCATGCAGGCGTCGATTCGCAGTAGGAACGGAAGGCCGTCACTTTGTAGTAATACTCACCGGCACCAGCCTCGTCGAAATACTCGCGGAGGGTCTTGTCGACGGTGGCAATCAAGGTGTAGTCTTGGCCATCCTCGCTGCGGTAGACCTTGAACGATTGCGGATCAACATCATAGCTCCAAGTGAGCAGTGTGCCGAAGGCATCGCCTGACCATTGGTATTCGCCGTTAAGGTCGGTGGGAGGCTGGCAGCCATCGCAGTCGTTAGTGCCAGTGAACATAGTCGCGGGGATGTTGTTCGAGTTGCCAGTATAGGTGTAAACTGAGGTATTATTCGAATTCTTGATGTTGATGGTAATGCTGCTAACTGTCGTAGAAGGAGCCACCCATTGGAAAGTAATATCGCCTTCGGGCACACGAACAGCCGTATTGGTGGGCGTTGAATTGATCATCGTGACCTCGCCACAAACATGGCCATGCGAATTCAGCAATTGGATCTTGCCACCATTCCAGCCTTGGAAGTTGGTCGTCTGGCCAATCACCTTCCATGTGCAAGTCGGACCGTAAACGTAATAGGTTTCGGCATATGGACCTCTGATGTTGTAGGACTCATAGTAAACCGTGTAGTCATAGCGGTCAAAATCAGCCACCTCATCTTCAAAAGTCATGGTTTGACCCGGGGTGACATTCGTTTGCGAGAAAATCTCAACGCCATCACGCATGAGGACCACCTTTTCAATGTTCTCGATGGTCTCTCCACCCATATTGGTGGTGGGATTGGTCCACGAAACCAAACCAGTTTTGGATTGGGCATTAACGGCTGTGATTTCCAAATCAGTGGTAGCAGGAATAAAGGCATTGTAGACATAGTCGGGGATAAAATCGAAAATGGCCGCTTGGCTATCGTTGAAGGTGCCATTTGGCGTGTTCAAGGCATCAATTGCATAATAGTTGTTATATGAATTAGACCAGCCCCAGTTGAAATAGAACTGACGATTGTTGTTGTATCCAATACACACAAACGCATGGCCTGCCTGACCTTCAGCGCCCGAGTAATAGCAAGGGATACCCCTGTCGAAACTTCTGATCAACATGTCTTCCCATTGGGTCTTCGTGAAGTCATCACGGTACTTGATATTGACGGTATTTGAATAACGGAAATACTGCTTCAAGGCGTCAGGCACATTGTATGATGAGGCACCACTGCCATCGACACCGTAGGCCATGTTCACGGAAACGCCGCAATGCCACATCAAACGAGCGACGGCATCTTTCTGAGCGGCTGTCGAACTGGCAGTCAAACTCACAGGCATGTTTGGCCAATCATAATAGGTGTTTTCGTAATCCGCAGTTTGTTGAGGATAACCCGAAGGCGTGTACGTATGTGAACCAACACCATGGTCGGGCCAGTTCCAATACTTCATCACCATCGCCATAGCATCAGCCACGCAGCCGGCATAGACATGGTTGCATGCCCAATAGTTATTTGCGGTAGGGCAAAGCTGGTTGTAGTAGCATCCTTGGTCCCATCCGAGGTTAAACAAAGGCGGAACAGCGGCAACACTACGGCCACCTTTCAGAAAGCCTTCTCTCTCAACTCTTGACCATTGTTCAGTGGTTTCAGCATCCGCTTCCAAATTGTTCTCGATAGCATATTGGATCTGACGTGCATAGTGACGCAGCATGTATGCCAGTCCATCCGGCAGATCGTTGGCATTGAAGCAGTGTTCGTCCGACGAGCCAAGGATAGGCAGAGCTGCATCGTCAGCTGAAACGATGACAAAAGCATTGTCAGCATTAAAGACATACACTGCAGGCTGACCGCTTTCCGTCATTTCAGTGTAGGCAAGGCTCAATGTGTCGACTTGTTTGGCATAGTTGTTTTGCAAGTACCTTTGGCCCAGACGTTGCGCACGATTCACGTCGACGGGCGAAGCAATGAGTTGGCCGATACACAGTGCCAACGTCATCATTAGTAAAGTTTTTTTCATAGGATTTAATAATTGCAATTATTGATAATGTTCGATTTAAAGGTGCAAAGATAGATTTTTTTCCGGTTTTTCATGTTTTTTGTTCCTTCTTTTTTGCAGCAGGGAACAAAATGTTGTTCAATATAAGCCTATAGCCAGGCGAATTGGTGTGCATGTCAAGCTCGGTGGGCGGGTCGCCGACGATGTGCTGGTAGTCCTCGGGGTCGTGGCCGCCAAGGAATGTCCAGAAGCCGTTGCCGAAGTTGCCGTGGATGTAACGGTCTTCATTCAAAGCTCCATTGTCACCCAAAACGACCACTGAAGGTTTCACGTATGCCTTGTTGAACGCCGTGGTCTGTCCCATGAAGCCCTTGATTAGGCGCTCGTGACACTGTGTCAGCATAGTCGGAACAGGGTCCCACTTGGCTGAGAAGTCGAAAAGAAGGAAATAGTCGTTTTGTTCTTTTACCATGCGCAGGCGAGATTGGGTGACATCGATGTTGGAAACCTCGTATTCCTGTGGGTTGACGGAAACCGTGAAATCTGTAAACGCGAAGCAGTTGTCGTAGTTGAGGCGTTGCGGGTCACCATTGCGGATGGGGTCGCCGTCGAACATGTAGTCACAGATGTCCAAGCCATCGGCAGCCAAAGCGATATCGAAGCTGTCGGGGGCGGAACACATGGCGAACATATAGCCACCACCTGCCACAAACTCACGGATTTTCTTGGCCACAGCTAGTTTCAGTTGCGACACCTTTGAGAAGCCCCAACGCTGGGCTGTGGTTTCTTGTGCCCGCACATCCTCTTGATACCATGGATAGTTGCGGTAGCGTGCCCAGAACTTGCCATACTGACCAGTGAAATCTTCGTGGTGCAGGTGAAGCCAGTCGTAGGTGGGCAACACACCTTGCAGCACCTCGTCGTCGTAGACCACATCGTATGGGATTTCGGCATAGGTCAGCACGAGGGTGACGGCATCATCCCATGGTAGGTTGTTTTTAGGAGCATAGACAGCGATGCGCGGTACCTTTTGCAGCTTCATCTCGTCCATATTCACGCCCGGGTCCGCAATTTCGGCCAAGAGCGCATCGGCTTGAGCGTCTGCAATGATATTGTAGGAAACATTGCGCATCTTGCACTCTCGCTCAAACATCTCATGGTAAGGAATCAGGTAGCTCCCTCCCCTATAGTTCAGCAGCCAGCTGATTTCCACCTCGCGTTGCAACACCCAATAGGCCACACCATAGGCTTTCAGGTGGTTCGTCTGGGTGTTATCCATCGGGATAAGGAGGTAGGCGGCCTTGGATGGAAGGGCTAAAACCAAAAGGAGAAGGATAAGATATAATTTGCGCATGGCGGTAATCCTAGATTAATAGGGCGCAAAAATAAGAAAAAAGTGGGATTTCTTTCCCACTTTTGAAACATTCATTAAACAATATGTATTATTGCGCAAAAGTTGTCCATGCTGGCCGACTAACTTCTACATATCCTCAATGGACAGGCCTTGAAGCGAGAGTTGGTATCGTCCGAATTCATACGGCAAAACTTTGACTTTTTCCTCAAGCTCAACAAGGCTGATTTTTCGAGGATTACGCTTGATTTCGGCCACAACGCCAGTGTGGTTGAACTCATTCAAAGCTATCATGTCTATCTCGTTGCCTCCTTTGCGATCCCACCAATTGCCTGCCATCGTGCATTGTCCCGACTCCATCGCTTTGGTTTGGAAATACTGCTCTAAAGTCCTACCGGAGAACTGATCATAACCCTGCCCCATATTTTGGCGAAGTGCGGTCATCTGCTGACGTTCAATCAGCGACTGATAGGGCCAAATGAATCTGAACCAGAATCTCAAGAATTGGTCAGATATTTCATAGGCTGTAGTTTTGCTGTTCGGCCTGGACAACAGAGGCTTCAACCGCGTTACGATGCGATAATTTTTCTCCAAGTTTTGAAGATATACACCCATATCCTTCTGCATGGCCCCATCGATTTCACTTCGTTTTGTCATACCACAAGCAATCAGTTGAAGTACGGAAAAATAAGTATTGCTCTCGTCTCCAAACTCTTGGTTCATCAAATCACGTCCTTCTGAAAGAAAATATGAATCGGGACGGCAAATATAATTGAGCATCTTTTCCTTGGTATAACATTGCGCATCCATCAGAAGCTCTACATATTTAGCCACTCCTCCGGTAATCATATAAAGGCACAACAGGTCTTCGTTCTTATAATTAGGACAATGGTCTTGGAAGATTTGTTTCAAGACGTCAATCCTGAATGGGAGAAGCGTATACTTCGAGGTAGGCCTTCCATATAGAGGTTCGTTCTCGTCCTCGAAGATGCGTTTCATCAGCGACTGTATGCTGCCTGATGCGACCAGATGGAGGTGTGAATCGCGATGATAGCGATCCCAAAGGTCCTGAATCTCGCTAAAAATAGCGGGATTCACCTTATACAAGTTCTGGAACTCGTCGAAAAACACGGTGAAGTGCCTGTCGACAGAGGTTTTCATGATGATTTCAAACAGGTCGCGAAAGTGTGCGATTTGCCCAAAAACTTGAATACCCAACTGTTCTTCGATAGCCTTCTGAAACTTCTGGCACAAAATGGCTTCGCCGTCTTTTGAGACAAACAGGTAGGCGACGTCCTTACCTTCGAGGGCTTTGGTAATCAACGAAGTCTTTCCAACACGTCGACGGCCTGTCAGAACAGTAAAGACTGCTGTACGTTCGGCTTGCCGTTCGTTCATGACAAGCATTTCCAATTCTGTTTTCCTATCGTAAAACTTCATAATATTAATCGTTATTTATATTAATTGTCATTTATATTTCACAGTGCAAAGATAGGAATAGTTTTAATTGATACAAATTTACGTGACTTTTTTATCATCCGCAGGTTCAAGAGGGCGACTAAAAAGGTCGCTCTCTTTGAATTAATAAGATAATCAATCACGTGCGAAATCGTGATGTGTACTTCGTGGTCAAAGGCAAGTCTACGACGCGCGGCGCTTCTTGGCGACCATATAGGCTGCACCAAGGCTCATGAGGGCAACGATGCCGCTGCCGAGAGGAGCGTCTTGGT
>CALEMB010000075.1 GCA_937902805.1 uncultured Bacteroidales bacterium | reverse complement strand
GCGGTGGTATGCGGTCGCTACCGATGGCATACCATCGCATAATACATACAACTATGTACACAGACGAAGATAACAGCACCGATTTGATTGGAGCGTTTTGTGAACTCCTATTCCCAAGGAAAGGTCACAGCAACGGCATCATCGTTGATGACTATGGTACTGAATGGCTTGTTCAGTTGACCAACGGCAAAGAAGTCCCTGTTTATAAGGATGAAGTTTTTATTGTATAGTTTTAGGAGAGTCCATCTGTCGCATTTGACATTTGGGCTCTCTTTCTTTTGGACGGCAAAAACTGTTGTAGTTCCACGTGTGGTTTGGAGAGCAATTCTGCAAATGATGATTCGATGATGATTTCAATCACCATCAAATCATCATAAAAGTGACTAATTTAAGCCAGCTTTTCTACCAAAGAAGCTGTTCAAGTTACCCTTATAAGCTTATTTTTGGAATTTGATGATTCCGTGATGATTTCAATCACCATCAAATCATTAGTTCTAATATCTGGCTTGGCGTACAAATCTACCACATTCTTTCGTTGATGTAGTAGATTTGTACAAGAACCTTTATATGTTGAGTGTTTTCGGTGCAATGCTATCAATACTCGGATTTAGATTTCACCCACAATACTCAATAAGCCTCTTATAATCCGTTTGGGAAGAAAACCTTCATTTTCATATTATATTCGTTCTCTTGGAAAGGAAAGGCTTACTTGACCTTCTTCTTCGAGTTCATTCTTTTCCTCTTTCCTTTCCTGCAGGAGTTCTCATGCTGCTGTCTTACAGACCGCGTTGCTGAACATCCTAATCGCTTTTCCCCTGTCTTCTGTTGTAACCTTCCACTGCATTGCCTCGATAGCATGTCAATGGGCATCCTTCGTTTACCATACTTCCTGATGAATATGAATGATATGCTACATCTTCGCTTTGTCCTTCTCCGTCTGATAACCATTACGTGCCACCAATGAGCAGTTGACTGTCGAGCATCCTCCTTATCGTATCTGTCACTGAATTGTTCTTATTCCGACTTCCTCATTTATGCCTTTTCCGGGCGAAGCGAGTACACTTACTTTTTCCGTCGCAAAGTTAGTGCAAGCCGTATTCTGCAAGTACCAGGTGCCTTATTCCTCGGATTTTTTCAAAAACTTTTTGCCGTCTGCAGGGCATCCAATAAAAACTTTTCAGGCCCAGGGGTGAAATAATTCGGTAATTCCTTGCATTCCCATACTTCCCTTGCCAACTCTTAAAGCAACGT
>CALEMB010000074.1 GCA_937902805.1 uncultured Bacteroidales bacterium | reverse complement strand
AATGCTTCGCATGTCTCAATTCTCAATTCTAAACTCTCAATTCTCAATTCTCAATTCTAAACTATTTCTCCATAGCAATCAAAATAATCCGCCTGGGTGATTTTGACTGGGTAGAATTGGCCTATCTGCAATTCTTTTTCTGCGGAAATGAGAATCTCATCATCGACTTCGGGGGAGTCGTATTGCGTGCGACCAATGTAATAGTCGCCTTCGAGACGGTCGATGAGCACTTTCTCGGTCTTGCCCACACGCTGCGCGTTAATCTCCAATGAAATGTTCTGCTGGATGTCCATCAACTTGTCGACGCGTTCTTGCTTCACCTCATCGGGGACGTCATCTTTCATCTCGTAGGCAGCCGTGCCTTCCTCGGGCGAGAAGGCGAACACTCCTGCCCTCTCGAAACGCATGTCCTTGATGAATTGGCAGAGTTCCTCAAAGTCTTCCTCAGTCTCGCCAGGGAAGCCCACAATGAAAGTGGTGCGGAAGGCGATGTCGGGCACATGCTTGCGGACATTCTCCACAAAACCGATGGTCTGCTCGTGGTCCACGCCACGACGCATGGCTTGCAAGATGTGAGTGCTGATGTGCTGCAAAGGAAGGTCGATGTAATGACAAATCTTGGGGTTCTCGCGCATCAAATCCAGCAGTTCGTCAGGGAAACCTAAAGGATAGCCGTAATGCAGACGGATCCACTCAAAGCCGTCAATTTCAGCAAGAGCCTTCACCAACTCCACGATGTGAGATTTGCCATCGATGTCGTGGCCGTAATAGGTCAAGTCCTGGGCGATGAGGATGAGTTCCTTCACGCCTTGCTTGGCCAAACCTTTCGCCTCCTCGACGAGGTTGTCCATCGGCACGGAGACATGACCGCCACGAATGAGTGGAATGGCACAGAAGGCACAACGGCGGTTGCAACCTTCAGAAATCTTCAGATAAGCATAATGTTTCGGGGTGGAAAGTACGCGACGACTGCAATAATCGGTCAGCACTTCCTCTTTCAACAGGTCTGCGGCGATAAGGTTGACGCTCTCCACACCGTAGAAGGCATCCACCTCATGGATTTCGGCTTGCAAGTCCTTCTTGAATCTTTGCGAGAGGCATCCCGTGACATACAGCTTCTTGATCTTGCCTTGCTTGCGCAGCTCGGCATATTCCAAGATGGTGTCGATGGATTCTTCCTGCGCGTCACCGATGAAGCCACAGGTGTTGATGATGACCACATCGGACTTCCTTTCGGAGTCGTGACGAATGAGGTAACAGTGCTCCAACAAAGCGGCCAAATGCTCTGAGTCGACTTTGTTTTTGGAACAGCCGAGGGTTACTATGTTTAGAGTGAGTCTTTTCATAAGATATAGGTTACATATTAGACGCGAGACACGAGACTGCGAGACGCGAGACGGTTGGGAGTTGTCCCGTGTCCCGTAGTCCCGCGTCCCGTGTCATCACAACTATAGTTTTTAGGTAACTTATTCGAAAAGACTATCCACAAAGGCCTTGCGGTCGAAAATCTGCAAATGATCGATGCCTTCGCCGACGCCGATGTATTTGACCGGGATCTTGAACTGGTCGGAGATGCCGATGACCACGCCACCCTTGGCGGTGCCGTCGAGCTTGGTCAACGCGAGGGCGTTGACTTCGGTGGCAGCGGTGAACTGCTTGGCCTGCTCGATAGCGTTCTGGCCTGTGGAGGCATCCAACACGAGCAGGATCTCATGCGGTGCATCGGGGACAACCTTTTGCATGACGGTCTTGATCTTGGTCAGCTCGCGCATGAGGTTGACCTTGTTATGCAGACGGCCAGCCGTGTCAATGATGACGACATCAGCGTCCTGGGCTACAGCTGACTTCACCGTGTCGAAAGCCACGGAAGCGGGGTCAGCACCCTGACCTTGTTGCACAATCGGCACGCCTACCCTCTCAGCCCAGATTTGGAGCTGACGGACGGCAGCGGCACGGAAGGTGTCGGAAGCACCCAGCACAACCTTCTTGCCCGCCTTCTTGAAGTTGTAGGCCAACTTGCCGATGGTGGTGGTCTTGCCCACACCATTCACGCCGACGACCATAATCACATACGGTTTCTTGTCGGCAGGGATGTCGAAGGTGGTGCCGTCGCCCGACTCGTTCTCCTGAAGCAGGCCCATGATTTCCTCTTTCAGGATTCGATTCAACTCGCTGGTGCCCACATATTTGTCGCGGGCCACGCGTGCCTGGATACGGTCGATGATCTTCAAGGTGGTTTCGACACCCACGTCGGAGGTAATCAGGATTTCCTCCAGGTTGTCGAGCACCTCATCGTCGACGGTTGACTTGCCCACGATGGCTTTTGTCAGTTTCGAGAAGACGCTGGTCTTGGTCTTTTCAAGTCCTTTGTCGAGGTCTTCTTTTTGTTCTTTTTTACGGGTTAGGAATGAGAATAGGCCCATGATTGTCTATTTTTGACGCGGGACTTTGGGACGCGAGACGCGAGACTATTGGTCCCGTGTCTCGTGTCTGACAGTCTCGTGTCCGATTATACAAACACAAAAAAGCTCTCCCATAATGGTTATGGAAAAGCTCTATTGTTCTGCGATTTACGCAAATTATCTCTTAGCAAGGAACTCCTGCACCTTGTCGGCAGGAACGACGGTCTCCTCGAAATAGTAGGCACCGGTCTTCTCAGAACGCTTCATTCTGATGATCTTGCTATAGGTCTTGTCTAAGCTACGAAGGGTAGCAACAGCTTTCTTTGCCATAACTCTAAATTATTTAATCTCCTTGTGGAGGGTCATTCTCTTAAGGATCGGGTTATACTTCATCAACTCCAAACGGTCGGGAGTGTTCTTCTTGTTCTTCATGGTGTAGTATCTCGAAGTGCCGGGCATGCCGCTGGCCTTGTGCTCAGTGCATTCGAGAATGACTTTCACGCGTGCATCTTTCTGTTTCTTTGACATAGCTTTACTTCCTTTCAAATTTGGCTGCAAAAGTACAACTTTTTCATATACCCGCAACCGTTTTCACAAAATTTTATTCTCCTTGGATGACCTTATTCACAATTTGCAGAATTTCAGCCTCTTGCACAAGAGCAGCAGCTTCGATTTCGGCAGCTTCCTTCAAAATTTCGGTCTTGAAAGCCTCGTCTTTGAGCGATGCAGCGTTGATTTTGACGTTCAAATGGGCACCGATGACGGCCGAACGAGCGCACAAAGCACCCACTCCAGCGTCGGTGACGGAGTTCGGATTACCCGTCTCAGCCATGGCGCGGACAACCTCAAAGGCCTTAAAGGCAGCCTTCATCGTGTGGAAAGGCACCTGGGTGGCATATTTGGTGGCATCCTGGATGGCTTGCGTGCGGGCAGCCTTCTCCTCGTCGGTCTTCTTCGGCAGACCGAAAGCTTCCATAATCTTATTGAAGGCATTGGTGTCCTCATCAACCAGTTCAAGCAATTCGTCTTTGATGGCCTGACCCTTGACAGCCCAGTTGGAGAATTCCTCCCAACGCTCGTCCCAGCCCGGCTTGTGCGACGACAGGTTGGCGACCATAGTGGCCAGCGAAGCACCGAGGGCACCCATGTAGGCCGAGATGGAGCCGCCACCAGGAGCGGGACTCTCGCTTGCGGTCTCGTTGGCGAAGCCTGTGCAAGTCATGTCGACGAGTTTCTTTTGGGTGTGATCTTCAATGAGGTATTCGATGACCTTTTCCTTCGGGTCGAAGGGCTTCAGGTCGTCGAGGCCCATAGACTTGATGGCGATCTTCATGATTTCCTCTTCGCTTATGCCTAGGCTGCGTTGTTGCTTGGCCAGGTAGAACCTGCCAGCGTCCATCAGCACCTTCTTAGGCACAAGGCCAACGATTTCGCAACCGGTGACACGCACGCCACGGGCAGCGGCCTTGGCACAGACCTCCTCGAAGCAGACATGCACGGGAGAAATGCTGATGTTAGTGATGTTCATCGACACCTGGGCGATGCCGTAGTCCTCGATGAACCAGCCGATGGCCTTAGTGGCTTTCAGCGTGCCGGGAATCATAATCGGGTTGCCGTTTTCGTCCTTCATAGGCTTGCCGGTCACCTTGCCGCCTTCGCGCATCGGGCGACCCTTTTCGCGCACGTCGAAAGCGATGGCGTTGGCGCGGCGCGTCGAGGTGGTGTTGAGGTTATAGTTGATGGCCACGAGGAAGTCGCGGGCACCCACTTGGGTGGCACCCGTGTGGGCCACGTGCTCATTCCATTCGTTGGGGCCGAAGTCGGGCTTCCACTGCTCCGTACCGAGGCGCGAGGACAGGGACTCGTATTCACCCGTGCGGCAATAGGCCAGGTTGCGGCGCTCCTTGATGTAGGCAGCCTCTTCGTAGCAGTAAATCGGGATGTTCAGTTCTTCGCCGAGGCGTTTGCCCAGCTTGTGGGCGTACTCGACCACTTCTTCCATGGTAATGTTGCTCACGGGGATGAGGGGGCACACGTCGGTGGCGCCTTGGCGCGGGTGGGCACCGTGGTGCTGGCTCATGTCGATGAGCTCGGCAGCTTTCTTCACCACACGGTAGGCGGCTTCGCACACAGGCTCAGGCTCACCCACGAAGGTGATGACGGTGCGGTTGGTGGTCATGCCGGGATCCACGTCCAGCAGCTTGACGCCTTCCACTTTCTCGATTTCAGCGGTTACTTGGTCAATGATGTTTTTATCGCGGCCTTCGCTGATATTCGGCACGCATTCGATGAGTTGTTTCATATCGGTTGATTTAATATTTAAAATTCAAGATTCAAGATTGAGATTCTCTTCGAGAATGGAGTTTGATCGTTTTGTATACCGCGGCGGCCTCGGGCGTCTTCCAATAGGTCAAAACCTCAAGCCGCCGCTTATAAACAACTGCACACCACTCCATTCCCCGCAGGGGAATCTCAGCCCCTGTTTGCCGCTGCAAAGGTAAGGCTTTTTTCAATACGAAAAGAATTCGTTTCAGAGGATTATGTTTCCTCCTATTTCGCTCCAGCCATTTTCCTCTCCGGCATCCACACATTGAAGACAATACCCACCTGCGCGTTGAATCCACTTGCATTCATGGGCTTGAATAGGCCTATGAGATTATTGGTGGTCAAATAGATATTACAGGCTCCAATCATTGCGGAGAGGCCTAAGCCGATATTGTCATAGCTGCCTGGCATGACGGTATAGGTGGCGCAAACATTAAAATGGTTGATGAACGAGCCACAGTAAGCCAAGGTCATGGCGGGACGGAAGCCGCTGCCAAGGAAACGCCCCTGCACCTGCGCGCTGAAGCGGTGGCTGGGGTTGATATCGAGGTTGCCACGCAACAAAATGTTGGTGTTCAGCATGGTGTTGTAGGCTCCCATATTGTCGACCCCGACCTGAAAATACTGCTGCAAGGTGTCAAAAAACTGCTCGCGGTACCACTCGTCAGCGATGACGCGCTGCAGCTGGTCAATGTCCATGCCTTCGAAAAGGAAGGCACCATTGTCATAAAACTGTCCTGCGTCGTTGATTTGACTATTCACCTCTAAATTGTTCTTGCCCCAATGGATGAAGCCCAAGTCGTTGACGGCAGCCACGAGGCTGAACTTGTCGGTGAAGCGATATTCAGCGGCCAGGTCGACGGCAAAACCAGGGTTACCAAAAAATTCATTGAACTTAAACGGTCCATTCATCATCAGCTGGCCGTCCTGGGCATAGATTGCCCGAGGCATCGAGGCCCGCATGGCGATGCTTTCCTCCAAACGCAGCGCGTAAGAATCGGCATCGGTGAACAGCTTCGCGTCGATGGCGTCGGTCCTGATGTCGGCAAAGCCAAACAGCAACTTGCCACGGAAGCCCAGCGACAGCTTGTCGGTGATGTTCCTTTGGTAGCCCACGGCGAGTTCTTGGTACGCCATCGCGTTCAAATCCATGTTGACAACGGCGGGGTTGTTCTCCCCCACAAAGGCGGAGTTGCCATAGGCCAATAACTTGAACAGGCCATCGTTTATCTTCGCGTCGGCCTGAGCCTTCATACCATAGTTGATGGTTAAGTATGATTTCTCATTGAGGCGGAGATACAGCGTAAACAAGTCCATATTAAAGTTGACACCCAAGAAGTTTTTCTCTTTCAGGCTGTTCGCAAACTGCCTCAGATTGATGGTGGCGGGGCTACCTTGCGCGTCGAATTCAAAGAGATTGTCGTAGCGCAGCGAGGTGTTCTGTATATCCAAGCCAATGTTGCCGATGACAGCCGACACCACAGTTTTGTAGGGCAGGTCGGTGGCGGGGTTAGTTTTCGTCTGATAAGGGTTATAACGCATGAAGTCGACGGGCGACACCTCCTGTGCCTGAGCGGCGACGATGCCCGCCAGCAAGGCCAAAACGAACACTATTGCTTTAATCTTTTTCATCTTCTTAATCATTAAATTCAACAACAGTATTATATTTCACTTTGGCTTTCACAAACAACGACAACCTTTGGTCGGCATTCAGCTTCACGTTGTGGGCTTCGGTATCCAGCACATATCGCATGATGATGCGGTCAGAATGCATCACCTTTTCAATCCTTTCCTCAGTGATGTCGAAGCTAAGCGACGTATGGGTAGGTTGACCGTCAAACGAAGCCTCTATCAACTTGCCATCACCGACGAGGGTGTCGGTAATCATATCGTGTTCAGAGTCATACATATAGAACTGCCCCATCAAATCAACGGGCAGTGTGGAGTTGAAAGCCAAGTCAAGGGTCAGCTGCTCAATCAAGTCGGGCAGCTCTATCTCGGCAAGGTCCAGATTGACGGTGTCGAGATACTGCACATCATTGACGACAAACGAGAAGGGCAGCGAAATGTCGACCCTCACATCGAGATTGCTTGAGTCGTAAACGGTAATTAAGTCTTCAGCGCCCGAAGCATTGACGATAAAGAGCGACGATGTCTTGACTTCACCACCTTTGGGCGCAATTTCACCGCTAAGGGTCTGGTTAAAGACCTCGTTGAATGTATTCTGTGCCGGCAACTCCACCACCAAAGGCATGGGATCGAAGAGGGAATAGGGCGCAACGCCTTCACATGCGATCAGGGCTGTATCGACGATAAGGCGGGCATCCACGCCAAAGGTGTTGCGTTCGCTGATGCGCATCATGACATCACGCACGTCGAGTGTGCCCGAAAGTTTGCGCGGAAACAGGATAAAGGTCGTGTCGAGTCGGTTACGTGAGTCGTAAGGCTCCAGGTATCCCGTCATCTCACGGAAAGCCACGTCGCTGCCATCCAGCTTAAAGTCGACATACAAATCGGGATCTGTCGTCGCCAAATAAGTGAAATACAACTTATAGCTGAAGGTCAGTGAGTTGGCTATTTCGGTATGGCAATGCAGGCCCTCAAGGTTGAAGCCAAAATGACCCTCCTGAGGATAAAAGTCCATCACGAAGTCGTTACCCGCGGCATCCTTGATGTTCGGGCTGCTGAGCGTCACGCGCCGCAACACACCGTTATTGGTAGTGATGGTAAAATCGAATTGTCCCGACTTCATCTTGGCATCAAAGACCTCAATATGATCGGCCTGGAACGCTACGGCACTCTCGAATTCCATCACCGTATCAAATGACGGTATCTCCACATGAGGATTGATCATCGAATAATGCTCCTCAAAGTGCAAGTCCTTGAATCGCAGTAGCTCCTCGCCGCTCAGCACACCGAGACCTTCGTAATAGTAGTCGAGCGAGAGGCCTCCGTCGTCGGAGCAAGTGATGAGACTGTCCATCTGAAAACGCTCCATCATATCCATTATGGTGAGTGTTTTGGAGCCAATGGGCAGCAACACCTCACCTTGGGCGTTGATGCCATGCACGTTGGTCACGTCGTAATGGTTTTTCTTGCAGGAAGCCAAAAGAGTCACTGCAAGTAGAACAGGCAATATAGTTTCACAGATTTTCATAAGTTTTCCATCCATTATTGGCCTTTCCCCTTTGTCAGGAGATTGCGGGGTCGTGGTTCGACAGACTCACCAACCGCCCGCAATGACGACAAAGGAGGACACTGGTCATACAAATTTACCATTAAGAATCATCTTGGCGACTTTGTTGGCGCCATAATAATAGGGCATAAACTCCAGCTGGGTCATCGGCTGGGTGACGATGAGGTTGGCGAGTTTGCCCTTGGTGATGCTACCTACTTCGTCACTCACGCCCATGGCGTAGGCTGTGTTCAAGGTGGTGGCATTCAAAGCCTCTTCGGGTGTCAGGCGATAGCGGATGCAGGCCATCGAGAGGATGAGCTGCATGTTGCCCGAAGGCGAAGTGCCTGGGTTGAAGTCGGATGCCATGGCCACGGGCAGCCCAGCTTCTATCATCTTTCGCGCTGGCGAAAGTGGCAGATTCAGGAAGAAAGCGCAGCCCGGCAATACGGTCGGCATGGTTTCGGTGTCTTTCAGACACTCGATTTCCTCGTCGCCCATCTGTTCCAAATGGTCGACGGAGATGGCGCCATATTTCACGCCCACCTGCACGCCGCCCGAGATGGCCATTTCGTTGGCGTGGATTTTCGGCCTCATGCCGTATTTGATGCCCGCCATGAGGATGCGCTCCGTATCCTCGACAGTGAAAAAGCCCTGGTCGCAGAACACGTCGATGAAGTCGGCCAGGTACATCG
>CALEMB010000073.1 GCA_937902805.1 uncultured Bacteroidales bacterium | reverse complement strand
CTCTAACTTACAGTAATTTCAAAGAACTATTTTGATTTTTTAGTGGACAGCAATGGGTGGCATTGATAATTATCCGCGTACTGTTTCTTTAATCGAACCTTTTGGAATTGAAAAGTGAAGTTCACCGTGTAATTGGCAGTTTCGTGGTTTATTTTAATCGAACCTTTGGAATTGAAACATGCTGGCGATGCTCTATATCAAGGCAGAAAAGTTGCTTTTAATCGAACCTTTTGGAATTGAAATTAGTCGATGTAAGGCACGTCCTCATCAGGTAAGCCACTTTTAATCGAACCCTGTGGAATTGAAATACCTTCATGTTGTCCTGAGTGGTGATGAATCTGTGTTCCTTTTAATCGAACCTTGTGGAATTGAAATGACGAGATGCAACTCTATTCGTTTCGTGACACCGGGCTTTTATCGAACCTTATGGAATTGAAATTTCGCAAACCAAACAACATCATTTAGGTCAGGAGGTAGTTTAATCGAACCATATGGAATCGAATTGAGGTCTATATGACCTTCAATGTCTTCTAAGATTCGCCATTACCAGATCGGTTTCATCTAAATGTCGTAGTTTTGATTTTGGGAATTTTACATTACGGTTTTAAACAAATCAAATGAATTTGTGTAGGGGCGCACCCGCGTGTGCGCCCTAACCAAACGGATATGTACATATTAAAACGGGCGGACACATGGGTCCGCCCCTACAATTTGAATTTATTTCATTTATGTGTACCCACACACATTATTGTCTTTAATATACAAAAAAGGATACAACGCGGAAAATCCCTATATTTTTTCCTATTTTTGTCACGAAGAATCAAACAATCATCCCATGTCCCCCTACAACCCCGAAATCCACCACCGTCGTTCCATTCGCCTGAAGGGTTACGATTATGCCTCGGAAGGGCTGTATTTCGTTACCATTTGCACGAAGAACCGCGATTGCCTGTTCGGCGAAATCAAAAACGACGAAATGATTTTGAACGATGCTGGACGCATGGTGGAAAAATGGTATAACAAAACGCAAGACAAATTTCACAACATCATTTGCCATGAAATGGTGATTATGCCCAACCATTTCCATTGCATTTGGGAAAATGTGGGTTTGCATGGCGCGTCGCCCGTAGGGGCGCACCCATGTGTGCGCCCTCCCAAACAAAACATGGAACCAACAAACATTGTTATTGATGATTACAATGGGAAAGAGGGCGCACACATGGGTGCGCCCCTACAGACGGATTTGGGCGAACACACGGGTTCACCATTGTCAATGGTGGTGCGATGGTTCAAAACCATGTCCACCAACGAATACATCCGTGGGGTGAATGAATTGGGATGGCCACCGTTCGACCGGAAATTGTGGCAACGAAATTATTACGAACACATCATCCGCGACGACGCATCGTTACAAAACATTTCATATTACATTGAGAACAACCCCGCCCATTGGCAGGATGATGATTTCTTCCCCAAGGATTAAACCTTCTCCATCATCTCCCTCAACAACCCCACAAACTGCTTGATGTCCTCCTCGGTGGTGTCAAACGCGCACATCCAGCGGACCACATCGGCATCCTCATCCCAATCGTAGAAAAAATAATGGTTTTGCAGTTCTTTCCAGACCTTGCGGGGCAGCTGGGCGAAGACGCCGTTAGCCTGCACGGGATAGACGACATTCACGCCAGGGATATCCTTCACGGCCTTGTATAACAGCTGCGCCATCTGGTTGGAGTGTTCGGAATTGTGGCGCCAGAGGTCATTGTCGAAATAGGCGTCGAACTGCGCTGCGATGAAACGCATCTTCGAGCAGAGCTGCATGGCCTGCTTGCGACGGTATTTGAAGTCGGGACAGACGTCAGGGTTGAGCAGCACCACCGCCTCCCCCATCATCAGGCCGTTCTTGGTGCCACCAAACGACACGGCATCCACGCCGAGGTCGGTGGTCATCTCTTTGAAGGTGCAGTCCAAGGCCACGGCGGCGTTGCCCAGACGGGCGCCGTCGATATGGACGTACATGTTGTATTCCCTCGCCAGCCCCACGATGGCCTTGATCTCGTCCAAGGTGTACAAGGTGCCGAGCTCCGTCGGCTGTGTGATGCTAATCAGCTTGGGCTGCGAGTGATGCTCGAAGCCGAAGCCATGCAGGCGCGTCTTGATCAGCTCGGGCGTCAGCTTGCCGTCGGGCGTAGCCACCGTCAACAGGCGGCAACCCACGATGCGCTGCGGCGCACCGCATTCGTCAACGTTGATGTGGGCGGTCTCGGCACAAACCACGGCCTCGTGCGAATGCACCATGGCATCGATGCACAAGGTGTTGCACCCCGTGCCGTTGAAGGCGAAGAACACCCTCGCCTGCTCGCCGAACTGCTCACGGAAACGTTGTTCCGTGGCGGCGCAATATTCATCATCACCGTAGGCCACAGCGTGGTCCTTGTTCACGCGGGCTATAGCTTCCAATACCTCAGGACACACGCCCGAATGGTTATCGCTTCCGAATCCTCGTTTCATGGTTAGTTATTCAGTTAATCAGTTGTTTAGTTGTTCAGTTGACATGAGACACGAGACTTCGGGACACGGGACAAGCCAACGTCTCGCGTCCCGCGTCTCGCAGTCTCGCATCTTTTATACCATCTTTTTAGCTTCTTCCAGAATCATGTTGGCAAAACGCTCGGCTTCCGCCTCGGTCTTGCCTTCAGAATAGATACGGATAATCGGCTCAGTGTTCGATTTGCGCAGATGCACCCAGCCTTCCTCGAAGTCGATCTTCACGCCGTCGATGGTGGTCACCTGCTCGTTCTTGAACTTCTCGGCAAACTTGGCCAGGATGCCGTCCACATCGGTCGTGGGGGTAAGTTGGATCTTGTTCTTCGACATGAAATAGGCAGGATATTCCTTTTTCAGCTCGGAGCACTTCACCTTCTTCTCGGCCAGTTGGGTCAGGAACAAAGCCGTGCCCACGAGAGCGTCACGACCATAGTGCAATTCGGGATAGATGACACCTCCATTGCCTTCGCCACCGATGACGGCACCCACTTCCTTCATCTTCTCCACCACATTGACCTCGCCCACGGCAGCGGCAAAGTACTGTTGTCCATGCTTTTGTGTGACATCACGTAAAGCGCGGGTTGAAGAAAGATTGCTCACTGTCGAGCCAGGAGTGTGCTTCAGGATAAAGTCGGCTACCGACACCAAGGTGTATTCCTCGCCAAACAGTTCACCGTCTTCCTTGACGAAGACCAGACGGTCGACATCGGGGTCGACGACCACACCGAAGTCGCAGCCCTGCTCCTTGACGTAACGACAGATGTCAGTAAGGTTCTGGGCCAAAGGCTCAGGTGTATGGGCGAACTTGCCCGTAGGCTCGCAGTTGAGTTCCAGCACCTCTTTCACACCGAGGGCACGCAACATCTTGGGGATGGCGATGCCGCCCGTCGAGTTGACTGCATCAACAGCCACCTTGAAATTGGCCTTGGCAATCACATCCTTGTTGACCAAAGGCAACTGGCACACCATCTCCACATGTTTGTCCATCCAGCCGTCAACTAATTGATAGCTGCCGATTTCCTCAATCGAGACAAAATCGAAGTCGTCCTTGGCGGCCACGTCGAGCAGCCAGGCACCTTCGGCAGCGGAAATAAACTCGCCCTTCTCGTTGAGGAGCTTCAAGGCGTTCCATTGGGCTGGGTTGTGGCTGGCCGTCAGGATGATGCCGGCATCGGCTTTCAAGCCTGTGACGGCGATTTCGGTAGTAGGCGTGGTGCTCAATCCGATATCGAGCACGTCGGCACCCATGGCCTGCAAGGTACCGCAAACCACTTGGTTCACAAGGAAACCCGAAAGCCTGGCATCGCGACCGACGACGACCTTGGGGTGTTTCACACCTTTATTATGTTGCACGAACTTGACGAAAGCAGCGGTGAATTTCACCATGTCGATTGGCGTGAGGTTGTCGCCCGGCTGGCCGCCAATGGTACCACGAATGCCGGATATGGATTTAATTAATGTCATTTTAATTGAAAATTGATAATTGAAAATTGATAATTGAAAGTTAACAGTTGATAGTTATTTGTTGTAGGACTGTCACAGTGTGGCAGCCGATGGTTTATTCATTGAATTGCAAAATCTAACATGATTGGATAATGGTCCGATGCCTTCCAACGGTGACGCTTGAAATCCAAAGGTGTAACGCCCTCATTGGCCCAAATGTAATCGATGCGCAGCAGCGGCAGTTTGCCAGCATACGTCGGCTTGATGCCGTGTCCAGCCTTAGTGAAGGTGTCCTCAAACCCTGCCTTTTGTATCTGACGGTAGTTGTATGACAGCGGTGGTTCATTGAAATCACCACAGACGATAACGGGAGCATCAACTTCAGGCATGCCCTCCAACACCCTTTTAAACTCATCGCTACGTTTTTGGAAAGCATAACTCAACTTGTGCATCACCGATTTCCCTATCGTGTCAAAATTCTGTCGCTCCGAAGGACTCGTTAGTATGTCGATTTCAGTGTCGGTAATCATATACGAAAGCAAATGCACGTTGGCGACATAAAAACGGCCCTTCTCGCCTGCATCCACCGAGACCATCACTCCGTAAGTGTTCTCCTGCCCAAAGCCTGAATCCTCGTCCACCTTGGCGATAGGATATTTTGAGAAGATGACATTGCCGCCATAATTGCTTTTCCTATTATAATACACATATTGGAATCCAGCACCTACCGCAAAACTATCAATACATGCCGGTCGCGTCATCTTGGGATTGAATCCTGAAAACTCCTGACAACACAGAATATCGGGAGCTTGGTCGCGCACCACGTTCATCATTTGATAAGCGAACTCTTCCTGACTCGTCTTCCCATTTACATGCTTAAAATTATGCACATTATAGCTCATAATCCGGATGCTACTGTCGGCTTCAACTTTCTTGCCCCTAGAATATGACTTGCTGAAGCCAGGAATGGCAATCATTAGAGCCAAAACTGCAATCCATGCTTTGCGTGATTTCAGCGACAGCAAAATCATGAGCATCAATATGTTGTAGAAAAGGATTTCCCAGAAGGCCAAGCCAAAAAACGTGGTCCATATGAAACGGTTCGGGTCGATGTAGGCATTAAGGACACTGAGTGCCATCGCCACCAGGCCGCCAAAGGCCAACAGTGCAAAGATGAACACCAGCAGTTTCCCGAAAAAACCTCTCTCCCGACTTTCCATGTCATTTACTGTTTTTGAACAAGAACTCTTTTTCTTCTTTCGTCAAACTATCATAGCCGTTTTTGGCCACCTTGTCGAGAATGGCATCGATATCACGCTCTTTTTGAGCCCTTTGGTAGTTATAATCCTCGTCGGAACGCGGCACCTCATCCTTGACTTCCTCGTAACGCGTGTATTTCTTTCTGTTCTTAAACTTCCAAAACCATCCTTTCCATTTATTCAAGTCAAAATTCGGTCCGTTGACTCCATGCTTATTCCAATACAAAATCAGGATGAGACCGAACAACATGCCGCCGAGATGGGCGAAATGAGCCACGTTGTCGGCACCGCCGATGCCCATAATCAGTTCAAGTGCAGCATAGCCGATGACGAACCATTTGGCCTTGATGGGAAACAGGAAATACAGGTAAATCCTCGAATCGGGGAACATCATACCGAAAGCCAACAACAAGCCGTAAATGGCACCCGAGGCACCGACGGTGTTCATCATGTTCAGGTAGGTCGACATGGGAACGACCTGGTTACCTAAATTCACCGTGGCATAATTGGACAAGGTGGTAGCATATTGGATGTATTGCACCACCTCCTGACAGATACCTGCTCCGATACCACACACCATGTAAAACAACAGGAAACGCTTTGAGCCCCATATGTTTTCGAGCGTGTTACCGAACATCCACAAAGCGAACATGTTGAAAAATAAATGCCCGAAATTGGCATGCATGAACATATAGGTGAAAAGCTGGTAAATCCTAAAGTCCGAGGCTTTGAAGAAATGTAAGCCAAGGATGTCAGTCAGGTCGATATTGAAGCGTTCAAAAGTGAAAGCGGCAACAAACATCAATATGTTGATGATCAGTAGGTTTTTAACCACCAAAGGGAGTACCCTAAAACCTGTTGGACTGTATTGTTCGTTCATTGTTGTATTTCAAATTTCAAGATTTATTGAGTTTGGATATGAGTTCTTCTGTCGTTACTATGACATATATTTTCTTTCCATTGGGGGCTATTTCGGCTACGCTACAAGCAAATAGCTGGTCGACAAGGTTTTGCATCTCCAACTCAGAGAGTTTGGTTTGCGTCTTGATAGACAATTGCGATGCCATGGTCTTGGCCAAATTAAGTTTCCTATCCAGCTGCAAATCAGTGCGGTTGATTTTGTAATTGTCCAAAATCTTTTCCAGCAGAGCCACAGCGTCATTTCCCGCGGCATCGGCAGGCGTGCCGTTGATCATAAATGTCGTCGGGTTGGCTTGTTCGAGCACGAAGCCGAGGTTTTCCAACTCGGGCAGCATCTCCTTCAGCAGGGAGGCATCGTTCACATTAAGCGTCAGGGCCTGGGGGAAAAGCTCCTGCTGTGACACGCCGTCGTGGTTTTCCAGCTCCTTCAGATACTTCTCAAACAGCACCCTGAAATGCGCCAGATTCTGGTCCACAACTAATAGTCCCGACTTCACCGCCGTGACGATATACGACTGATTTACTTGCAGATACTGCGATTTCGTTTCTTGCTTTGACTCGGCAGGTTCTTCCATTATGTCGCTGCGCTCACCGTAGAGGATGCGCCAGTCGCCAGGAGTGTGTTTGTTTTCCTTGGGCATCGAGGTATCCCAGTGCGTCTCACGTGGTGTCGATTCTTTCCTGAAAGGATTGAAATTCGGGTCTATCGGCACATTGGGCATCGAAAGGGGCTGAGACATGCCCATAGCTAAAGTGAAGTCATTGTTCAGGTCGGCAGACTCGTCGAAGTCAATCATCGGCGAGAGGTTATGCTGTCCTATGGCCTTGCGCACGGCTGCATGCAAGATGGCATACACCAGCTTGACATCTAGGAAGTTGACCTCCGTCTTGGTGGGATGGATGTTGATGTCGATGTCGGCGGGATCCACCTCAATATTCAAAAAATAGCCCGGGAAACTATCGCTGGAAATCATCTCCATGTAGGCGTTCTCGATGGCATGGTGCAGATAGGGATGCTTGATGAAACGCTTGTTCACAAAGAAATATTGCTCGCCACGCGTCTTCTTGGCATATTCCGCCTTGACGATGTAACCATCGATGCGCACACGTTCGGCCTCTTGTCGGACGTGCAGCAGGCGTTCCTCGTAGTTGTTGCCAAACAAACCCATGATGCGCTGCTTGAGGTTGCCAGGATAGAGATGGTATATTTCCTTGCCGTCACTGGTGAGTGTGAAGCCAATCTCGGGGTTCATCAGCGTGACGCGGGTGAACTCTTCCACGATGTGCCGCATCTCAGCCTGTGCAGACTTGAGGAAATTACGTCTTGCGGGGACGTTGAAAAACAGGTTCTTCACCGTGAATGTAGTACCAGGCTGCATCGGCACGAGGCTTTGTTCCTTCACCACTGAACCTTCGTTGACAATCTTCACTCCCACTTCGTCATCCTTGCGACGTGTCTTCAGCTCAACCTGTGCGATAGCGGCGATGCTCGCCAAAGCCTCGCCGCGGAATCCCATGGTACGGATGGCAAACAGGTCTTCCGCCTTGCTGATTTTGGAGGTGGCATGACGCTCGAAGCAAAGGCGGGCATCGGTCTCCGACATGCCACAGCCGTTGTCGACAACCATAATCATGGCCTTGCCAGCGTCTTTCACCACCAAGTCGATTTGCGTGGCACCAGCATCCAAGGCGTTCTCCATCAGCTCTTTGACAGCCGATGCGGGACGTTGGATCACCTCGCCTGCCGCAATTTGGTTGGCGACGCTATCGGGCAATAATTTAATGATGTCCTGCATACCTTTTATTTACCCATCAAGCCACGAACGATATTGGTCATCAACGGCGTACAGAAAATGAAATAGAACAGGAAGGCCACAAAGACACCCAACACGATTCTGCGAATCAGCTTGGCGCGTTGCTCTTCTTTGCTTTCCTCGTCTTTTTGCACACTCCAGCTCTTGCGCATCTTGATTCTGAGTTTTTCCTCGTGCGTCAATTTGGAATCAAGACCTGCAGCGGCCTTTTTCTCCTCCCATTCCTGCATTTCTGGGTCGAAATAGCGGGGTTTATAATTGAATTTCTTGGGGTTATGTCGATAGAAGAATCCCATTGTCGTGATTTTTAAAGGTGCAAAAATACCAAAAAAGGCGCAACTTACAAGACATTGTAGTCCTGGTACTCGCCATCTTCCTCTCCCGAGGTATCCATCTCTCCGTCGTTGATGATTTGGTCGCAGCCCAGAGAGGCCCATTTGCCGCCCCAAGTGGCTTCGAGGCCAGTCAACATCTCGTCGAGCTTATTAATTTCCTCATCGGGAATCTCGGCGGCCTGCAACAGGTTATTCAAATCGGAGCGAAGTCCTAGGATGCTGAAGTTCGACATCTGCAACTCATCGCAATCTTCTG
>CALEMB010000072.1 GCA_937902805.1 uncultured Bacteroidales bacterium | reverse complement strand
ATAAACTAACTGTAACTGTAACAACTGTAACGCTAATGTCTCAATCATACAACTCAATAAACTCATAACTATTTCCCATAGCGTCCAAGAACTTGATGAAATCCTCCTGACTAATGATAATCGTCCCCGTGTTGTCATTGGGATGGAAGCTCAGGCGAGGGGCATTCAAGAGGTTCTTGTCAATGAAGAGGTGCACCTCGTGGTTCTCGTCGTTGATGAGGCCGAAGGGGGAGACGCTGCCAGGTTTCAGGCCGAGGTATTTCTCCATGCGGGTCTCCGAGGCGAAGGTGAGCTTGCCTTGGTGCAGACGCTGCTCGAGGTCGTGGATGTCCATCTGGTGCATGCACTCGAAGATGACCAGGTAGTGCTTGTTGCCCTTGTGGTTCCTGAAAAACAGGTTCTTGCAGTGCGTGGCCTCGAACTTGCCCCAGTAGGCCAGCGATTCCTCGATGGAGCCCAACGGCGGGTGGAACTTGATGTCGAACTCTATACCTAGGCCAATCAGCGTATCGACGACCTTCTGCTGACGCTCACTTAAAGGTTGGTTTATTTCAGTTGATTTCATTTGTTTTCAAATTTGACACGCTTTGCGTCACTGCGAGGAACGAAGCAGTCTAGACATGAAGCTTTTTGAAACCGTTCACTCTAGATTGCTTCACTACGTTCGCAATGACGCGAAGCGGTTGCTATTGTCTATTTTAGTTTATCTTTCAACGCTTTACCAGTATACGATTGCTTGCACTTCACCAAATCCTCGGGTGTGCCTTCAAAGACGATCTCGCCGCCTTTGTTGCCGCTCTCGGGACCTAAGTCGATGACCCAGTCCGCCGACTTAATAACATCCAGATTATGTTCGATGATGATGACGCTATGGCCGTTGGCAATCAGCGCATTGAACGACTCCAAGAGCTTGTTCACATCGTGGAAATGCAGTCCTGTGGTCGGCTCGTCGAAGATGAAGAGGGTAGGTTTCTCCACTTGCCCTTTGATGAGGAAATAGGCCAGCTTCACGCGTTGTGCCTCGCCGCCTGAGAGCGAACTGGACGACTGCCCAAGTTTCAAGTAGCCCAATCCGACTTCGCGCAAGGGCTTCAAACGCGAGAGGATGCGTCCCACGACGCTGGTATTGCGCTCCGAGGAGCCTTCGAAGAAATCGATGGCCTCTTCAATGCTCATGTTGAGGATGTCGGAGATGTGCTTGCCGTCGTATTTGATCTCCAGCACCTCCTCCTTGAAACGCGTGCCGTGGCAGGCCTCACAAGGTAGATAGACATCGGCCATGAACTGCATCTCTATCTTTTGCACGCCTTCGCCCTCACATTCCTCGCAGCGGCCGCCCGGCACGTTGAACGAGAAGAAGGCAGGCTTGATGCCGCGCAGTTTGGCTAATTTCTGCTCGGAGAACAGCGTCCGGATTTCATCGTAGGCCTTCAGGTAAGTGGCTGGGTTGGAGCGTGATGACTTGCCGATGGGGTTTTGGTCGATGAACTCCACAGCTTGGATGAGGCCTAGGTCGCCTTCCAGGGCACCGAAGCTGCCGTAGCGCTCCACAGCCTCGCCGAGATGGCGTTTCATGGCGGGCCAGAGCACATCCTTCACCAAGGTGGACTTGCCCGAGCCGCTCACGCCCGTGATAACAGTCATCGTGTTGAGCGGGAAGCGCACAGTGAGGTTTTTGAGGTTATTCTGCGAGGCACCTTTTATTATAATCGCGTTGGCGCTCTTGCGGCGACGGCTGGGCACGGGGATGTGCATCTTGCCCGTGAGGTATTGTGTGGTGAGGCTCTTCTCGCAGTTGATCAGGCTCTTGATGTCGCCCTCGAAGACGACTTCGCCGCCAAACGCACCCGCCATCGGTCCGATGTCGATGATGTAGTCGGCGGCTCGGATGATCTCCTCGTCGTGTTCGACTACGATGACGGTGTTGCCGATGTCGCGCAGACGGCGCAGCACGGCAATGAGTCGCTCAGTGTCGCGGGAATGCAGGCCGATGCTGGGCTCGTCCAAGATGTAGGTGGAGCCGACCAGACTGCTGCCCAACGAGGTCGCGAGATTGATGCGCTGCGACTCACCGCCTGAAAGCGTGTTGGAGAGACGGTTTAGGGTGAGGTAACCCAAGCCTACCTCGATGATGAAGTCCAAGCGGTTGTTGATTTCCACCAGCAGACGTGAGGCGATCTTGCTGTCGGTCTCGTCGAGTTTCAGGTGGTCGAAGAAGACTTTCAGCTCGTCCAGAGGCATCATCACTAAGTCGGTGATGCTCTTGCCGCCGATCTTCACATATTGCGCCGCCCGGCGCAGGCGTGTGCCGTGACATTCGGGACAGACCGTCTTGCCGCGATAGCGTGACAGCATCACACGGTATTGTATCTTATAGGACTGGCTTTCAACATAGTTGAAGAAGTCCACGATGCCTTCGAAGTATTGGTTGCCCGTCCAAAGCAGGCTCTTCTGTTCCTCAGTCAGTTCGTAGAACGGCTTGAAGATGGGAATGCCCACCTTGTCGGCCACGCGGACGAGGGCGTCTTTCCACTCGCTCATCTTGTCGCCGCGCCAACAGGCGATGGCGTTCTCGTAGATCGACAGGCTTTTGTTGGGCACCACCAGGTCGGGGTCGATGCCGATGACGCTGCCGAAGCCCTGACAGGTAGGGCAGGCGCCGTAGGGGTTGTTGAAGGCGAACATGTTGGCCGTAGGCGGCTCGAAGGTGATGCCGTCGGCCTCGAAGCGTGACGAGAAGTCGGCTTCTTGCCGCTCTCCGTTCAGTTCGCTGATAACCTGGCAGGTATCCTTGCCCTCATAGAAGGCCGTCTGCACCGAGTCGGAGATGCGTCCCACGGCGTCTTCCATGCTTTCGTTGACCTTGATGCGGTCAATGAGCAGCTTCACTTTCTTCTCGCTGACCTTTTTCTTCTGGTCGAGGAAATCCTCGATTTTGACGATTTCGCCATTCAGCAGGATACGGTAGAAGCCTTGCTGCATGAGGATGTTGAGGTGCTCATCGAGGCTGCGGCCTTCGGGCAGAATCAATGGCGCGACGATATAGGCCGTGGTGCCCATCGGCAGGCCGAGGATATGGTTCACCACATCCATCACCTGGTGCTTCTTGACCAGCTTGCCCGAGGCGGGGGAGTAGGTCTTGCCGATGCGGGCGTAGAGGAGCTTCAGGAACTCGTAGATCTCGGTGCTAGTGCCCACAGTGGAGCGCGGGTTGTGCGAGTTCACCTTCTGTTCGATGGCGATGGCGGGCGAGAGGCCGGTGATGCTCTCCACGTCGGGCTTGTTGAGGCGGCCCATGAACTGCCGCGCATACGAGCTCAGGCTCTCCACATAGCGGCGTTGCCCTTCGGCGTAAAGTGTGTCGAACGCCAATGACGACTTACCTGAACCGGACAGACCCGTGATGACCACCAGCTTGTTCTTGGGAATCTGCAAGCTGATGCCTTTCAGGTTGTTGACCTTCGCATTGCGGATGGTGATATAGGAGGTTGTCTGCTCTTTCAAGGTTCGGAAAATTTGAACCTGCAAAGGTACGGAAAAGCGGGGAAATAGGAGAGGGGGAAGAAGAAAATATTAAGAAATCTTCTGCGCCAAGCCTATAAGCAAAACGTCATATAAGGCGGAATGCACACAATGTCGCCTTTCAAAGAAAGGTTCTTGGGGTGAATGACATAACAACCTCCAATGCGCTCATGGTATTTCTCCTTGAATCTTTCAAGCGAGGTGGTCGAGTAGTTTTCGGTTGACTTCACCTCAATAGGGAAAACCTTGTATTTCAATTTGCTATGGTTCGACAAGAGGAAGTCTATTTCAATGTCGTTGCGGTGCTTTGTTTCGTTGTAATGCGTGTAAAAAAACAACTTGTGACCCGCTGCCACCAGCATCTGTGCGATGGCGTTTTCGTATAACATCCCCTCGTTGAGCGAGAGTTTCCCATGCAGGATTTCCCGATACAGTTCGCCATCGGAAACGTCGTTTTCGCTGAAAGCATGGCTGACCAAAAGTCCAGTGTCGCCCATATAGCACTTCACGTAAGTCCTGTCCTCGTTAATGGAAAGCCCAACGTTAGGGTCGGCGCAGTTGAAGCACTCGTTGGCAATCATCGAATCGGCAAGCCAAAAGAAAGTGTCCTCATACTGCATGAAATCGGAGCCTTCCACTATCTTGTTGAAAACCACCCGTTTTTCGTGCTTGGAAAGCAGACCGGGAATCTGATCATAAATGGCCAGCACCTTTGAACGATATTGGTTACCAATTTTCATAATATCCTCTCGATAAAGTCGTAAAATGTCACGCTTTTCCTCATCGCATAAGGCAAAATCACGCGAATTTTCGAGAAACACATCCAAGGGCTTCGGCATACCTCCGACAAGCAGATATTGCCTAAACAGCATCATGGCTTTGCGGTGCAAATCGTTGGTGAGGGGCCTTTTCTTCTCGAAGCACAATTTAATGTAATCCAGAAGTTGCTCCTCTCCGAAAGCCCAACAGAATTCCTCGAAATCAAGTGGATACATCTTTATGCAACGCTCTTCTGAAGGGATAACGATGTCTGCGACATTCTCATGAATGGAAATGAGCGACCCTGTTTCGATATAATCATAGCGTCCATCTTGCACCAAATACTTCACGGCCTCGCGTGCCCGAGGAAATTTCTGGACTTCGTCAAAAATAATCAGTGATTGCCTTTCGTGCAACTTCACCTTAAACTCGCTGGAAATAAGCATAAAAAACGTATCAAGATCGTTGAGATTGTTCACAAAAGCCTCCTTCACCACATCCCGAGCCTTGGCAAAATCGATAAGAATATAGCTCTTGTATTCGTTTCGGGCAAACTCTTCCACGATGGTTGACTTTCCGATTCGTCTTGCTCCTTCGACGAGCAAGGCCTTCTGTCCGCCCATTCTTTTCCATTCAAGGAACTTTTTGTATATCTTTCTCTTGAAAATCATATAGTTATAATTAAATTTCCGATAATGCGCAGGTGCAAAGATATATAAAATTCCGATAATACGCACCTATTGACAATAAATTTTTTCCGATAATGCGCAGGTAGCAAGGTGCTCTAAATTCCGATAGTGCGCAGGTGGGAAAAGGGATTGAGGCCGCAAAACAATCAATGGGACTTCTTGGTTGTCAGCTAAAATTTATTGTCCACACACCACAAAACCCATCAAAACACGAATTTTGTTGTCCATAGACAATAAAAATTGCTTGAAGGTGAGAATTGTCGCTACTCCTTTTCCCGAAAATTATTGTCCCAAAACGAAAAAAAATCTCATTTTTTCTTGCATTTTTCAAAAAATCCGTATTTTTGCGCTGTAATTATTCACTAACCAATCAATAGGAGAGACGCTATCGAAAGATTTATACCCTTTATTAACAAGCACTTGCGTTGAGTGCACAAAGAAAGGGGGACCCAATGTCCAACATAGTGAAAAGCGACAAAGAACTGATTGAACGCTACCAGGATGGCGACGTTCATAGTTTTGAATTATTGATTGGTAGATACCAGAAACAAGTCTATTCCTACATAATCACACTTGTGAAAGACAAGCAGTTGGCTGACGATGTCTTTCAGGACACTTTCGTCAAGGTCATCCAGACCGTCAAGTCGAAGGCCTACAAGGACGACGGCCGTTTCGTGCAGTTCGCTATGCGCATCGCGCACAACCTTGTCATCGACCACTTCCGCAAGGAGAACCGCATCCCCACGGTGGAGTCGTCGAGCGAGGACTACAACTACATCGACAACGTGCCGATTACCGACGCCTCGGTGGAGCAGGGCATGATTGTGGACCAGGTGCACTCCGACCTCCACAGGATGATCGCCTTCCTGCCCGACGAGCAGCGCGAGGTGCTGAGGATGCGCATCTTCGACGACATGAGCTTCAAGGATATCGCCGACGTCACCAACGTGAGCATCAACACGGCGCTGGGCCGCATGCGCTACGCCTTGATCAACTTGCGTAAGATGATGGTGGCCAACAACATGACGCTAACATATTAATTTCTGAGAAAATTTTCTCTACGAGATATAATAATCGGGGAGAGGCTGCGTTAAATAGGTAAAGTCTAACCTAACAAACGCCTATGACAAATAGTTACACCTCTTACCCCTTATCCGTTGAAGACGCAGTGTTGGTATCACAAATCAAGGAGGTTTTCCGTAGGGAGAGCGAGCAACAGCAACCCAGCCGCAACATATTGCGCTACCTGTTCGACTACGCCGCCGCCTACGAGTCGATGAACACCGGGCTGCTGGGTCAAGTTGCTTTCATGAACAACTGACCGGAACGGAACAAAGAATCGAAAAAGTCGCTGATGATTTGGCGACTTTTTTGTTTTCTTAACTATGCTTCCAGAATGAAAAAAGTTCGTAAATTTGCGGCATGGATAATATTTACGAGCAACCTTACACGATGGCTGAAATCGATGCCATGTTGGAAGAATCGGAGCGCGATTTTGAGGCGGGAAGATGTTACAGCACAAAGCAAGTCTTGCAGATGTGCAGAGAGGCCATCTAAATCGCCGCTTTTTGGGACACCAGAAGGGAGCCAAAGGCACAAGCAGACAAGTTGAAGTGATAAAGTATAATTTATATTGTTGATTTATAGTTATTTATATAAACAATTTGTTATTTATGTTGTAAATAACTATTAAAAAACTTTTAACAAAGTTTAACAAATTTTCTTGCAATGCATCGAAACCAACTCCCTACTTTTGCTGCGAATTCAAAACTCAATCATTATGGAAAAACTTATTGATGCTCTAAACCAATTTCAAGAAGAAGTCAAAGTAATTAAAGATGACACCGAACTTTCGACCATTTTTAAGAAGCTTGCACCAAATTTCCTTTATGGTGGCTACATTCAAGTCAACAAAGATTACAAAGTATTTATTCGAACAGTGGAGTTTTATTTCCACAGCGAGGAAGAACATGGAATACATGACCCTATTGTATACCATCGCAATGGGAGAGACCTAGAAAATGTTCCATACTTTCCTCTAATGACTTTGAACGCACATGCTTCTGGTTATGACATCGCTTTTGAGAATGAAACAGGACATTATCGCGCTTCTGCACTCATACGCTCTTATGAGGTAAAAGGCAAAAATGATGAGTATTTAACATGGGATAAGAAAACAAGTATGTTCGTAAAATCAAAGAAATACGGACATAACACCCAATCCACCTATCTTTATGCATTGTTAAACGGATTTCCTCTTGGAAGTGACAATGGCATAATGTGGGTGGATTCGCCAAGAGAATCAAAAGAAGTCTTCGGAAAGCCTCGCCAAAATGTATTTCATTATGATGAAAACGAAGGGGAATACATAAAAACAAAGAAAAAATGCGAACGCAAATGGAGCTTTACTAGAGAAGATCAGGTGTAACAACAAACATTTTTCATTATGATCACCGACAACCTCACCAACACCGTCTTTTTCTCCGACCTTCTGCCAAAGAAATGCCCAACATTGAACGAACATCTTGTCAAAGCATTGGAGGAAAACTGGATTCACTATGCCTGTCTTGCGGAAACCAAAGACATTTGGTGTCGCGATTTCATGCCTATCCAGATTGCAGAAGATCGCTTTGTATCCTATAAGTACACGCCTGATTATTTGCAAGATAAGACCGGTCTTCGTCTTCAAACCAATCCCGAAGCCATCCTTCAAGTCCGACAAAACCGTCTGACCCATGTTTTGCAAAACGCAGTTAAAGTAGACCTGATTCTAGATGGTGGCAATGTTGTGAAATGCGACAATAAAATCGTGATGACAGAGAAAGTGTTTTTCGAAAACAAGGACAAAACACGCGCCGAAGTAGAGGGAATTCTGAAAGATGCCTTTCAAAGCGATATCTTGTTTCTACCTTGGGACAGAAAAGAAACCTTTGGCCACAGCGACGGCATCGTCCACTATGCAGGCGACGGCAAAATTCTGCTGACGAACTATGACGACATTTCGCCCTATTATTACAATCGCTTCCGAAAGGCATTGGAAAAGCATTTTGACGTTATTCCTTTGAAGTATGAAGCCAAAAGGCAACATGCTCGCAGTTGGGCATACATCAATTTCCTTCAGGTTGGCAAATTGGTTCTTGTTCCTCAGTTGGGACTCGAAGAGGATGAGCAAGCTCTGGAGCAAATCAGCAACGCTTTACCTGATTGTGAAGTAGTCGGCATTCCTGCGTTGGAAGCCGTTAGAAGAGGTGGCGCACTTAATTGCATTTCTTGGAATGTCACCGACTGGCAATGCGATCTTGAAAAGGCAGAATCTTGATACACCATATCCGCTTCACAAGGGTGCAAAAAGGCAAAAGAAAGGTTGTTGGTGTTGCAGAAAAACAAGGAATAAACCTTTGCCAACCAAGCCGCCGTTGTGACGGTTTTGCCAAAGTTTGCTCTAATTATGAACCTCGAAAGCTAAACACTTTCGGGGTTCATTATTTCTATCGGATTTTTTATGCGCAAAACCCTGTAAACTTTATGGTTATATACCTCTTTAAAAAATAAATAATTAATTATTTGGAAAATGTGCGGAAACGCAGTAAATTTGCACGCTTTAAGATCG
>CALEMB010000071.1 GCA_937902805.1 uncultured Bacteroidales bacterium | reverse complement strand
ACCCACGGCACCAAGGCGGCTCTCGTCGATGTAAGGATCCTTGCTGACCTCGTCGATGGCACTGAGGTAGTCCTTCATGCACTGTCCTCCGTAGTCGCCGCTGATTTCCTCAAGCCATTGCTGACCGAAGCCGGGCAGGCCGCGACGGTTGGGGGCGACGATGATATAGTCGTTGGCAGCCATCATCTGGAAGTTCCAGCGGTACGACCAGAACTGGCTCACGGTGCTTTGCGGTCCGCCTTCGCAGTAGAGCAGGGCAGGATATTGCTTGCTTTCGTCGAAGTGGGGCGGATAGATGACCCACACGAGCATATCCTTGCCATCGGTGGTTTTCACCCAGCGTTCCTTGACCTCACCCATGGTGAGTTGTGCAAAGATGTTGTCGTTGATGTGTGTGATTTGTGTGGATTCGCCCGTGGTGGGGCTGACGGCAAACAGCTCCGTCGGGTGGCTCATCGACTGACGGCCTGCAATGAGATTGTCGCCGTTGAACTGCACTGAGATGTAGTTGTGCTTGCCCGTTGTCAGCTTTTTGATTTCGCCGTTTTCGATGCTGAGGGCATAAATCTGGTCGGTGGCGTATGCGTCGCTGATGAAATAGAGTATCTTGCTGTCGTCGGCCCAGCTGAAGCCCGTGCAGCATTGGTCGAAGTTGGCGGTGTGGTCGGTCTTCGTGCCGAGGAGCAGGTCCATCACGAAGATGCGTTGCTTGTCACTTTCATAGCCGTCGCGTTCCATGCTCTCCCAAGCCATGTAGCGGCCGTCAGGCGAGATGACGGGGTTGAGGTCGTAGCCCATCATGCCCTCGGTGAGGTTCTTGCACTCGCCGCTTTGGATGAAATATTGGTAGATGTCGGTGTTGGTGGAAAGGGCATAGTCCTTACCAACCTTTTTACGGCAGCAGTAGACGAAGCTCTGTCCGTCGGGCAGCCACTGCACCTGCTCCATACCGCCAAAGGGACGCACGGGGGCTTCCCATTGCTCGTCCTTCATGGCATCGAAGGCATTCTCAATCTTGCCGTTGGCAAAGCTACCGACGAAGATATGGCCGTAGGTGTCGACCCATTGGTCCCAGTGGCGATACATCAGGTCGTTGTTGATGCGGCCCGACGATTTATCGAGGTCGGGGTAGATGTCGGCCACGGTCTCTTTCAGCTTCACTTCCTTGGTGAACAGCACCTGCTGGCAGTCGGGCGAGTAGAGGAAACCGTTGATGTCGTCGGCCTCGTTGCTGACGCATTGGCGGCCTGTGCCGTCAGGATTGATTTCCCAAAGTTGCATGACGCCGTCGTCGTTAGGGCAGAGGAAACCGATTTTCTTGCCATCGGGACGCCATTGCGGACTGTATTCACTCTTGTCGGAGTCAGACAACACGCGGTTGTTGCTGCCGTCGGCATTCATAATATACAAGGTGGAGCCGCTGCGGTTTTCTTCCACGCTGTAGTAGGTGACGTTGTAGACGA
Organism: uncultured Bacteroidales bacterium; assembly: GCA_937902805.1. Lineage (GTDB taxonomy): Bacteria > Bacteroidota > Bacteroidia > Bacteroidales > F082 > Limimorpha. The sequence continues at coordinate 7,238 of CALEMB010000071.1, read as the reverse complement.
TTTGCGAGTGGTCGGGCGAGAGGCTGTATTCTCCGATGCGGCCCATGGCCCACAGCACCTCGGGCGTCATGATGTCCGAAGTCAGGGTGAGTTCTTTCGGGCCGATTTTGTCTTTGCCTTTCGGCTCGGTTTCAGGTTTTTGTGTGTTGCACGATACGATTGAACAGGTAATCATTGCTAACAGGAATAGTTTGGTTTTTCTCATAATAAAATGGATTTGAAAATTTGCGGTAAAGATACGATTTTTTTTGTCATGAAAAGGAATCGGAAGAGTTTTTTCACGGAGCAACCTAAGAGTTACCTCGGAGCAACCTCAGGGTTACCTCAGAGGGGGTATAGGCATGCTATAGGCTTGCTATAGAGTTGGTATAGAGTTGGTACGTGGAATTTACTTGTAAAAACAATGTAAATCAGTGTGTTACGATGGATTATTATTGGGTAACTCTATCTCAATATTCTATCTTACAGGAATACAGATAGTTACACGGATTTATCTCGCCATTTTAGGGCTTTGTTTTGCAATTGCAAATGTAGGATTTTTTTTGGAGTCCTGCAAGGTTTTTAGAGAAAAATTGCTATTTTTACGGCATAAATAAATTAGGCTTAAACCGAATAATCACGAAATCTAATCAATATGAAAAAACTGATGAAGGCAGTGGCAGCCATAATGCTATTTGGAACCATGCTTTACATAAGTGGATGTAAAGAGCCGGAACCTATTGTCATGCCTTTCACGGTCAGCGGAAGCAACGGAGGACACGACTATGTTGACCTTGGCCTGCCGAGCGGAACGTTGTGGGCCGCTTGTAATATTGGTGCGGGTACCCCTGAAGGTTACGGTGACTATTTTGCTTGGGGAGACACCTCTCCAAAAAACACCTACAATTGGACTACTTATCAGTATTGTATGGGCGATGGACATACTTTTACCAAATACTGCACCGACTCCACGTATGGCTACAACGGTTTTGTTGACAATTTAAACGTGTTGTGGCCAATTGATGATGCGGCCTTGGTGAAGTGGGGAACAGGTTGGCACATACCGACAATGGAACAATGGAAGGAATTGCGCGACAACACAACCGGCACTTGGACAGTTCAGAACGGGGTGAACGGATTCCTTTTCACCGCAAGTAATGGAGGCCGTCTCTTCCTTCCTGCTGCTGGTTATCGCAGGGACGAAAATCTTATGGGTATGGGTACCGATGGCATTTATTGGTCGAGTTCGCTTTATGTCGGCATTCCTGATGGTGCGTATGACTTTGGATTTACGGCAAGCAATAACTTTGTGGACCTTTATTACCGCTACCAAGGTCAATCCGTCCGTCCCGTCTGTTCCAATCAATAATTTCCATTTGAGGCCATAACAGCGGGAAACCCACAAAACCACCCTCGAAAACTCTAAGACGGAGTTGGAGAGTGGCTTTTTTGTTGTTTGCAGGGAAAAAACTTTACATATAAGTGAATTATTTGAAAAAAGTTGTGTAATTTTGCAGCGATAAAATTCAAAACCAATGAAAACAGCCCAATTAAAAACTATTGAACAGAACGACAATGTAAGCTTGTATTCGATTTGTTTTAATGGCAATAGCGTTTCGGAATATGAGGATTTTTTGATGAAATTCAAGGACAATTCAGAGTTGAACCGAGATTTTCAACGTATTATCGTGGCATTGGAAAAGATTATTGAAAGAGGAGCGTTGGAACGGTTTTTTCGCATAGAGGGAAAGATGAACGACAATGTCTCTGCCTTGTCGCTTGATTCTAGAAGTCTGCGTTTGTATTGTTTAAGGATGTCGGATCAAATCCTAATTCTCGGCAATGGTGGAATAAAGACAACGCGCACCTATGAGGAAGACGAGACATTGAGTGGCTATGTGATGGATTTACAGCGGTTTGATGAGTTGCTGAAACAGGCTCAAAAAACAGGAAGCATTGTTATCGAAAAGAATATGATTGTTGGTATTGACAATAAAGTGTTTGAACTATGAAAATCGTAACAAATCCGTTGTTCCGCGAATGTTTAGCTCAGGTTTCGGAGAAAACTCGAGCGGAATTCAATTTGTCATTTGAGATTGCTGACCGCATTGATGCTATCTTAAAGGCAAAAGGAATGTCGCAGAAAGAGTTGGCGAGAAAAATGGGTAAACGTGAGTCGGAAGTTTCGAGGTGGCTTACAGGCAGGCATAATTTCACAACCAACACATTGGCCGACATTTCCCTCGCCCTGGGTGAGCCGATTGTGAGTGTTCCCATAGGTTAAGTGAAAGGTAATGTCACTTTTTTTCATAATTCCTTTGCCATTTCCCTGAAATACACTACCTTTGCACCTTCATTTCATTACCTTGGAATTGAATTTTGAATTTTAAATCTTTGAATTTTAAATCATTAAATCTGAAATACCTATGTTAAGTCAAGATGTTAAGATTGGAAGCGCCGTCCGTCTGGATGGAAAGATTTATTTCTGCATTGACTTCCAACATGTTAAGCCTGGAAAGGGCAACACTATCATGCGTATCAAACTGAAGGATGTGTTGAGCGGCAACGTTTTGGAGAAGCGTTTCGACATCGGCGTGAAACTGGAGGATGTCCGCGTTGAGCACCGTCCCTATCAGTACCTTTACAAGGAAGGTGAGGACTACATCTTCATGCACACCGAGACCTACGAACAGATCCCGATCGCTGGCGACAACATCACTGGCGTGAAGTTCATGAAGGAAAACGATGTGGTTGACGTCGTCGTCGACGCCAGCACCGAGACCATCCTCTTCGCCGAAATGCCGGTGAAGACCGTCCTCCAAGTGACCTATACCGAGCCTGGCGAGAAGGGCAACACCGCCACCAACGCTCTGAAGGAAGCCACCGTTGAGACGGGTGCTATGGTTCGCGTGCCGTTGTTCATCAACACCGACGACATGATTCGCGTTGATACCCGCACGGGCGAATACTGCGAACGCGTGAAAGCCTAATCGGTCAAAGCATAAAAAAGCGCAAAGTCGATTGACTTTGCGCTTTTTTTGTATTTTTGCACTTTTATCAAAATTGCTTTCCGATGAAAATCAAGAAAACTACCCTTAAAACTATTGCGGAACTCATTGGCGCCAAATACATTGGTCCCGCCAATTTCCCCATTACCGGCTTGAACGAAATCCACAAGGTGGAAGCGGGCGACATCACTTTCGTCGACCACCCGAAATACTACGCTAAGGCGCTCAACTCAGCGGCGACAGTGGTGCTTATCAATAAGGAAGTGGACTGCCCCGAAGGCAAGGCACTGCTTCTGCACCCCGACCCATTCGATGCGTTTATCTGCATCATGCGGCATTTCCGTCCTTTCGAGCCGCAGACGCAGCCCATCAGCGACAGCGCGACGATAGGTGAGGGGACGATGATTATGCCAGGTGCGTTTGTCGGACACCACACCGTCATCGGAAAGAACTGTCTCATCCATCCCAATGTGACCATTTACGACCACTGCGTGATTGGCGACAACGTCATCATCCACTCAGGCAGCGTTATTGGGGCGGACGGTTACTACTTCCAGCGCCGCAACGAAGGCTTCAAGAAGTTTGAATCCTTTGGCCGTGTTGTTATTGGCGACGATGTGGAAATTGGTGCCCTGTGTAGCATCGACCGTGGTGTCACCTCTGATACTATCATCGAGAGGGGCACCAAACTCGACAACCACTGCCAAATCGGTCACGACAGCTACATTGGTCACAATTGTCTCATCGGTGCCCATGCCGCCATCGCTGGCGTGACCCGCATTGAAGATGACGTCATCCTCTGGGGTCGTGTGTGTATCAACAAGGACTTGGTCATTGGTACGGGTGCGGTCGTATTGGCTACCTCCGCCGTCGACAAGAACATCGAGCCGGGTAAGGCCGTCTTCGGTGTGCCCGCCCAGGAGGTGAGAAAGCAATGGCGCGAACAAGCCGCTTTGCGTTCTTTGCCTGATTTCATGAAAGAATACTACAAAACGCATCAACAATGAAGAAACTGACTTTTTTGCTTTTACTGCTGTTTGCCGGTATTGGAGGTTTCAGCCAAACCATGCAGACTTACCAATATGCCGAGCGCGACACTTTGCAACTTTACCTTGATTTCTATACGCCCGCGCAGGTGCATGACAGCACGATTTGTGTGGTGTATGTCTTCGGTGGCGGCTTTGTCGGCGGTCACCGCGACGGCAAGTTTGAGAAGGCTTATTTCAAGCAGCTGGTGGACGAAGGCTTCCAAGTGGCTGCTATCGACTACCGTTTGGGCTTGAGGGGTGTCACAAATCTCAGCGCAACTCATTATCAACCGCTTGAAATAGCCATCGACATGGCCACGGAAGACGCCATTTCGGCCATTGCCTATCTCCTTGAACATGCCCAAGAGTTGAAAATCAATAAGGACTGGATTATGATGGCTGGCTCCAGTGCGGGTGCCATCACTTCTTTGCACACGGATTATGCCATGTGCAATGGTAGACTGAATTCCAACATTCTGCCTGAAGATTTCCATTTGGCAGGTGTGGTGGCGTATGCCGGTGCCATCTTCTCGAGTAAAGGCAAGCCACAATACCGCAACCATGCGCCCGCTCCGACTATGCTTTTCCATGGTACGGCTGACGGTTTGGTGCCTTACAACAAAATCGAGTTTTTCAACGTTGGTTTCTATGGCACGAATCACCTGGTGAAACGTTTCGAAAAGTTTGGCTATCCTTATTTTGCGCGCCGTTACGAGGGCTATGGCCATTTGATTGCGATCGCCGGCCCAGCCACCATCGACGAGTTTCTTTGGTTCTGCCGCCACTATGTCTATGGCAAGGAACAACTTCAACTGGACGGCACCTGTCGTCAACTCGATCCGTCGAAGATGCCGCAGAACGACGTCTACACTTTCAAACAGGCCTTAGAAATCCATGAAGCCCGTAATTCAAGCAACTAATTGATTAACAAAAGATAAAATGAAAAAACTGATGATTTGCATTGGAATGGCTGCCGTTTTGGTGGGCTGCGCCCCGAAAGAGGAACAGACCGTAGAACAGCCCCAGCCTAAAGAAGAATTCAAGTATTTGGTGGACGAGTTCGCCGACTTGAGGATTATGCGTTACCAAATTCCGGATTGGGACCAACTGACGCTGCAACAAAAGAGTTATGTCTACTATCTCGGTGAAGCCGCCAAGTGTGGCCGCGACATCCTCGCCGACCAGAACTTCAAGTACAACCTGACGGTCCGCAAGACCATCGAGGCTGTGCTGAATTCTTACAAAGGCGACCGCGAATGCGCGGACTTCCAGAACTTCGTGGTGTATGCCAAGCGCGTGTTCTTCAGCAACGGTATCCATCACCACTATGCTGAGGACAAGTTCTTCCCCGAGGTCAGCGAGGCCTATTTCGCCGACCTGGTGAAAGGCAGTGATGCCAGTCTGCTTCCGCTCAACGAGGGTGAGACGGTGGATGATTTCATCGCCTTCCTGACGCCTGTCGTGTTTGACAAAGAACTTTACAAAATGCGTCGCAGCAGTGAAGAAGACATCATCGCCAACTCTGCGGTGAACTTCTACGAGGGCGACATTAACAAGGGCGAGGTGGAAGCCTTCTACGACAAGATGCGCGTCCCGAACGATGCCACCCCGATTTCTTACGGCCTGAACTCCAAGTTGGTGAAGAAAGACGGCAAGATTTATGAAGATGTCTACAAGGCTGACGGTCTTTACGGCGAGGCTATTACAGCTATCATCAGCTGGCTCCAGAAAGCCAACGAGGTGGCAGAGAACGACATCCAGCGCGACTACACCCAGAAGCTCATCGATTACTACATCACGGGCGACCTGAAGACCTGGGACGAATACAACATCGCTTGGGTGCAGGATTCTGTGTCGCATATCGATTATGTGAATGGCTTCATCGAGGACTACGGCGACCCGATGGGTATGAAGGCCACCTGGGAAGCCATCGTTGACTATAAGGACCTCGAGGCCACCAAGCGCTCCAACATCATCAGTGAGAACGCCCAGTGGTTTGAGGACCATTCGCCCGTCGACCCGCGCTTCAAGAAAGAGGAGTGCAAAGGTGTTTCGGCAAAGAGCATCATCGTCACCACGCTGGGTGGCGACTGCTTCCCGTCTCCTCCGATTGGCATCAACTTGCCCAACGCTGATTGGATTCGTAAGGACTACGGCTCCAAGTCGGTGACCATCACCAACCTGATGGAAGCCTACGACAAGGCCGCCGACGAATGTCCGAGAAGTGCTTTGGCTGAGTTTGCTTACACGCAAGAGGAAGTCGACCTGTGCAAGAAATATGGCTCTGATGCAGATGTGGTGCACACCAACCTGCACGAATGCTTGGGTCACGGTTCGGGCAAGCTGCTTCCTGGCACACAACCTGGCGCTTTGAAGGAGTTTAGCTCGACGCTGGAAGAAGCCCGTGCCGACCTCTTTGGCCTGTATTACCTGGCTGAACCGAGAATGGTGGAACTGGGCGTGATGCCTGATGCTGAAGCCTACAAGGCCGAATATTGCTCCTATATCCGCAACGGTATGATGTCGCAGCTGGCTCGCGTGGAGCTGGGCAAGGATGTCACCGAGTCGCACATGCAGAACCGCAAACTCATCTCGGAATGGTGCTACGAGCACGGTAAGGATGCCAATGTCATCGAGAAAAAGGTCGAGAATGGCAAGACTTATTACATCGTCAATGACTTCGAGGCGTTGCGTGGCTTGTTTGGCGAACTGTTGGCCGAGATCCAACGCATCAAGAGCGAAGGCGACTATGCCGCAGGTAAGGCTATCGTGGAGAAATATGCCGTGAAAGTTGATCCCGAACTGCACAAGGAAGTCAAGGAGCGTTACAACGCCCTCGGTTTGAAGCCTTACGGTGGCTTCATCAATCCTGAGATTGTCCCTGTCGTCGAAAACGGTGAGGTGGTAGACTACAAGGTCGAGTATCCTTCCGATTTCGTGGAGCAACACCTGAAATACGGCAAGGACTACAGCTTCCTGAAGGCTTCGCATTAAGCGTAAGTGCCCTAGTAAAAGCAAGAGGATGTGCCAGCTGGCACATCCTCTTGTCGTTTATGCGATAAATTGCAAAGTCTTATTTCTTTGCAGCCTTCTTTGCTGGGGCTTTCTTAGCAGGAGCCTTCTTGGCAGCAGGGGCCTTCTTTTCAGCGGCTTTTTTTGCTGGGGCAGTGTCTTGTCCTGAAAAAGCGTTACAACAAAACGTAACGAAAGATGGAAAAAGAAG
>CALEMB010000070.1 GCA_937902805.1 uncultured Bacteroidales bacterium | reverse complement strand
ATGGTTTAGCTGTGGTCAGATACGATTTGCGCACCATGCAACGGAAAAACTTGATCCTGTTCGATGACCTGCCAGGATGGAGTTCTGAGGCGACTTGCCATGGCATCCAACGGATGTCGGATGGTGCTCTTTACCTTTTGTATTCGGAACGAGATACTTATTCTGGGCAAAAACTTACGTATGCAGTGAAGATGGACCCGGATTTCAATGTGGAATGGAAACGATACTGCAAGCCTGTAGAGAACTACCAATTGTGCACAGAGCAATGCATTCCCGCCACAGACGAAGAGGGGAACGAGGTCATGGCCGTGGCTGGAACCAGTATCGATTTGGAAAGCTACGCCTCTGGTATCTTCTATTTCTTTATCCACCACGACGGCACCGTTAGCGTCGACGAGGGAATGGTCAAAGTCCGTCCCTACACCTTCTACCCCAATCCAACGCAAAGCCAACTGCGCATGGCATTCTCGCCCGACGTGCAGCCCTCCTTGGTGGAACTCTACGACCTGCAAGGCCGCAGGATTCTCTCACAAGGCAACGCCTTCGAGCGTATCGACATGAGCCGGCTGCCCGCTGGCATCTACACGGTGCGCGTCACCCTGCAGGACGGCCAAGTGTTTTCGGACAAGGTGGTGAAGGAATGAAGAATGAGGGGGGTGTCAAATGACTGCAAAGGATCACTTTTTTTCGAGCAAAAACCTTGCAGAATCCGGTTTCTTTTCTTATTTTTGCAAACGCAAAAGAAAAACCAGAATGAGCCACATTAACCCTTGTAACTGTCTGTTTTTGTGTTCGATAAGTAGCATAGATAGACTTATAAGCCTCATTCAATACCATAACATCTTAATACACAATACATTAAAGGCACCAACTCCATAGCAAGCCTATAGCAACGCTATATCAAAGCTATAGGCGCTCCGAGGTAACTCTGAGGCAACTTTGTGATTCCTCTGTGATACCATTCTGACAGACGCTAGTTTTTTAGTCATTTAGTCATTTAGTCAAAATCACCTCACCAAAGACCCTATTGCGAAAAAAACTATCTTTGCGACTTGAAAACAATACTATAGTCATAGTGAAAATAAAACCCTGCCAGAGATGAGAAAGATTATACCAATGCTTTGCCTTGCCGCAGTGATGGGATTCAGCGCCTGCTCCACCGACGTAGACCTTTACGCCGACTACAAGGAGGTGCCCGTCGTCTATGGACTGTTGGATGCCCGAGCCGACACCAACTACATCAAAATCACGCGCACATTTTATGCCCAGGGCGATGCCTACACCTCTGCTGCCAACCCCGATTCGAGCAACTATCCTGGCAAATTGGATGTCCGCCTCGTGGAATACCTCAACCGCGACAGCATCCGCGAAATCATTCTCGACACCATCACCATACACAACAAGCAGCCTGGCACTTTCTATCATCCTGACCAGAAGCTATATTACACCGCAGAACGGCTTGGACAGAACACCAGCAAAAGGAAATACAGCTACCGCCTCAAGGTGGCACTCCCCAGCGGCGAATTGACCTCCACTACCGACCTGGTGGGCGGTCCCGATTTCGACGTGCAGAGCCTGGCAGTCAACTTCTCAGAGGAATACATCGGCACCATAAGGCCGTTCTTGTTTCACCCTGCCCGCAACGCAGCCTACTACGAGTTCGAGTTGGCGTTCACCTTCAAGGAACAACGCACCCCCGACGGTGACTCGGTGCCCCGCACTTTCAGGTGGCGCGTAGGCTCTTTTGACGAGGAGTACCTGTCGACGCATCTGGTCGATGGGTCATACGCCTTCAGGTACCGCCCCGACACCTTTTACGAGCAACTGTCCGCCTTCATCGGTGGCGACACCACCACGGAAGGCCTAAAACGTTACATCTCAGACTACCCCATCGAGGCCACCATCACAGCATGCGGTGAGGAACTGTGGCGATACCAGTACATCAACAATGCGGCAGCCGGTTTCGAGATGGGCTACGACGAATACGGGCTTATCGAAGGCGCCGTGGGCGTGTTTTCGTCAAGGATGACGGCAAAACACAAGCTGAGACTGGCGGGAGAGACGATACCGGAGCTGGTGGCGAGGCCTCATTGGGGCTTCAAGTTCATCGGTGGGGAATGAATTGCAGCCCTATCAAAATAGGCTTCAATACAAAAAATCAACATTTTATCAGAAAAAACAACCATCATTTCAAAAAAAGTGTGTATCTTTACACGCTTTTTTATTATACATGAATAATGTTCCTCGGCAGGAACACACAACCACAATTAACAAACGATAATAATTACAAATCAACAAAGATGAATAAAGTCACGAAAATCACTCTGTTGGCCATCTTGATTTCATTGGCCGTACCGACAAAACAGTTTGCACAATCCCCTGACAGGCAAGATGCCAACGAGGGTGTCGCAACCACAACACAAACCGTCCAAATCAGGGACTATGAAAACGGATTCCTTTTCAATGTTTTTGAAATCGAAAACGTGGAGGAACGCGTTCAGCTGGCTTCGGCACTTGCCACAAGCGATGTCTGGATATGCAACCCGACCCATAACCCCGGCGAGCTGTTCATCAGGCCCAACAGCTTCAATGCCGACATGCCGATTTATGCAGAATTCGATTACCTCATGATGACGCTTAGGGAAGAATACCAAGAAGTTTCTTCGCTGCCCAAGGACGAGTTCGCTGAAATCTACAAGTCATGGGCACGCAACATCAGCCCTGAATATTACAACTTCCTGATTTCCGACCACCTTGACCGTGCCAATCACTGCATGGATGCCGAGCCTTTCTGCACCAGCAACATCTACGACTTCCCCGCCCTCAACAGTGGTTATTCATGGTCGGGACCCAACTACGGATGCTTAGGCTCCTCTCCCACCAACAAGCACTCTTTCTGGTACTACATGAGAATTGGCGTCGCAGGCAACATCACCATCAAAATCGAGGCTTCCTTCGACGTCGACTTCGCCCTTTGGGGACCTTTCAACAACGAGACAGAGCCTTGCCCGACAGAAGCGGGAGAAGCGGGCATGTTGACTGCGGATTGCACCAGCTGCCCCAACAACACGACAAATGCCAACTTCTATCCCTCCGGCAACCTGCATGACTGCAGCTTCGATGCCCGCCATTACGAATATGCTCACGTCGTGAATGGACAAGTGGGACAATACTACATCCTTCTTATCACCAACTACAGCAACACCGATGGCTATATCACGTTCCAAAAATACGACGGCGATGGCGAGACCGACTGTAGCATCCTGCCTCCTTTGGTCAACAACGATGGTCCCTACTGCATCGGTGAGACCATCCATCTGACTGCAGCGGGACAAACGGGTGCCACCTATAGTTGGTCGGGACCCAACGGCTTCACCTCGACGCAACAGAACATCGATATCCCCAACTGTAACCAAGACATGGCGGGCACCTACACCTGCACCATCACCCTCTCTGGCGAGACGAGCAGTGCCACCACCTCCGTCATTGTCCTTTCCCTGCCGACAGCCAGCTTTGAGGCCAATACAGTGTGTGTTGGCAACCCGACCGAGTTCCACAGCACTGCCACCGTCACAGGACAGCATTTTGCCTCCTACCAATGGAACTTCGGTGACGGACAGACAGGCACGGGAGAAACCGTGAGCCATACATACGCCGAACCTGGCGAATACCGCGTGTCACATACGGTATCGACCTCCAACGGCTGCCAAGGCTCCGTCAGTCAAACCGTCACGGTGGTCCCTCCCCCTGTGGCCAACTTCACCGCCACCACCGTATGCCAAGGCGAAACCACGCATTTCACCAGCACATCCACAGGCGAGCAAATCACTGGCTACCAGTGGGACTTCGGTGATGGTGAAACCAGCACGGGAGAAACCACGAACCACACCTACGAGCAAGCGGGCACCTATCAAGTGACCCTCACCGCTGAAGGCAGCGGAGGCACCTGCACCGACGAGGCCACCCAAACCGTCACGGTGTATGCCATGCCAAACCCCGTGGCCACCGCCAACCCCGCTTCGGTGCAGTATGCCGAAAACTCGACCATCACCGTCAACCCAGGTGCGGAAGGCACTTTCACCTACCATTGGGAACCCGCCAACATGGTGACTGACCCCGACAGCCAAACCACCCAGACCGTCCCTCTGACAGAGACACAAATCTACACCGTCACCGTCACCAACGTCCAAGGCGGCTGCACGAATACAGCCATCGTCGCCGTCAGCATGGACGGTTCTGACATGACAGCCACCGCCACTGCCGATCAATATGAGCTTTGCGAAGGCAGCAACACCACACTGCACGCCATTCCCTTGTCAGGCACAGGTAACTACTCCTTCACCTGGTCGCCTGCCAACACACTTAGCAGTGCCACCGCGCAAAACCCCGTAGCCTCGCCTGCCGTGGGCACCACCACTTACACCTGTCATGTCACCGATGGCATCGTTGACGCTGATGTCAGCGTGAGCATCACGGTGCATCCCAATAAGGCCTCGGAGATGCACCAGACCATCTGCGAAGGCACCTCATACGACTTCTTCGGGCAACAACTAAACACCGAAGGCACGTACCGCCACACCCTTGAAACGCAACACGGCTGCGACAGCATCGTGACGCTCTTCCTCGGCATCAACGACCACGACGAGAGCAGTTTCACCGTCAGCGACGATGAGAACTGTGATGAATACTATTGGGATCCTCGCGGACATGAAATCATACAAACCGACCATCCAGACTTGACCTACACGCAGTCGGGCACCTATCAAAGAACCTACAAAAACATTGCGGACTGCGACAGTATCGTCACGATGAACGTGCGTTTCGAATACACGCCACATCCCACGCCCATCTATCCAGTGGATGAAGCGAACCCTGCCCCCCACTGGGTCATTACCGCCACGGAATACCAAATCAACACTTACGACTTCCACTTGTGGGACACCAACCCCCTCTGCAGATGGGACACTACCCTCTGGACCTGCGATGGCGCTCCCGATTGGATTGTCGAACCTTACGGCGACAGATCCCAATACTGCAAGTTATATGTGCTCAGCAATGAAGCTGTTGCCGACACCGTTTGGTTGAAGGCCTACGCCTATAACCGTTGCTCGCCCGATAGCGGCGTCATGCAGAAATACTGGCTGGTGTGTTCCTTCTACGACGTAAACGAGCATTCCACAGCCGACTTCTCCGTTGTGCCGAATCCCAACAACGGACAAATGACCCTTAACTTCGAGCAGCTGACGGGCAAGGTCAACGTCAAGGTGTACGACATGCTTGGCAACCTCATCGACGGCTTCGATACTTACAGCGGCAACGGCACAGGCTCCATCACCTACGACATGAGTCGCTGTGCCAGCGGCATGTATCATTTCGTCGTCACCGGAAAGGAAGGCACTGTGGCGAAGAAGGTTGTGATTCAACACTAATAACGCATTTGACTCAACAAAAAACTATATATCACATGAAAAACAGGATGAAATTCGCATTGTCAGCCATGCTACTCCTTGCCATGCCTTTGTGCATGACGGCTCAGCAGCCTCGTCTCACCAAGGTCGGGGAATTCAACATCCACACTCTTCGAACCCTCGAAGAAAGAGTGGTATTTCTCCATTCCATCCAGGAAAACGAGGTCTTTTCCTACCTCTACAACGCTACTGAGGACAGGTTCGACATCTACGTCCCTGCCGACTACACTTGTGACGAGACTGGCGAGTCACCCGACTTTGAGACCTTCCTCGAAAGCTGCTACGACCATTGGGTAGCTTTTACCAACCTCGACAAGGAAGGGCGTGGTGCTTCGTTTGTATCGTGGCGCCAACAGTTGGAAGACAACATCTATGACATCATTTATGCGGACTTCATCCCTCTTTGGCAAAACCGTGATGAGAATGCCACCTGCGATGGTGCCTTCCCGTTCTGTACCGACAATGGAGCGTATGACTTCCCTGCAGGCACCAACTCGGGCTCGCCCTGTGGCACAGTATACAACGCCTCTTGTTCCGAACCCTATATGTGCTCTGGCACACCTGGACAATCCTCAAGTTGTCTTTACACTGCGCCCAACCCCGCTTTCTATTTCATGCGTATATCCGAGCCAGGCAGTTTGAACATCCACATGCAAAGCAGCCCTCAGGTTGACATCGACTTCGACTGCTGGGGTCCTTTCAGCGACATCGAAACCGCATGCAGCCAGTTGGCATGCAGCAACATTGTGGACTGTAGTTATAGCGCCTCCGCCACGGAAAACTGTCATATCAACAATGCACAACCTGGACAATACTACATCCTTCTGATTACAAACTACTCCAACTCTGCTTGTAACATCTCTTTCTCGAACACTGGATCTGGCAGCACCGACTGCAGCATCTTGCCTCCTTTGGTGGATGGCGGCGGTCCTTACTGCGTGGGCGAAACCATCAACCTGGTTGCCAACGGTCAAGCGGGTGCCTCGTATAGTTGGACTGGTCCTGGAGGTTTCACCTCTAACCTGCAAAATCCCTCGCGCCCCAACTGCACCTTGGCCATGGCAGGCACCTACACTTGCACCATCACCGTGGGCAACCAGAGCAATAGTGCTACCACTGAGGCCGTCGTGGTGTATGCTCAACCTCATGCCAGCTTCACTGCCACCAACGTTTGCGTTGGGCAAGCCACACAATTCACCAGCACTTCCACCACCAGCCCTAGCGGCCAAAACATCGGCAGCTACCAGTGGAACTTTGGCGATGGACAGACGGGAACAGGACAAAACCCCAACCACACTTACGCCAATGCCGGCACCTACCAAGTGACTTTGACCGTATCGACAGGCAACGGACATTGCACCGACCAAGTTACGCAGACCGTCACCGTGAATGCCATGCCCGTGGCCTCCGCCTCGGCAACGCCGTCTACCATTCTCTACGGTGCCAGCACCACACTGACCGCCAACCCTGGCACGCAAGGTACCTTCAACTTCCACTGGGAGCCTGCCAACATGGTGGTCAACCCCAACGCGCAGACCACCCAAACCGTCGCCCTGCAGGAGTCGCAGACCTATACCGTCACCATCACCAACCCGCAAGGCAACTGCACCAGCACTGCGCAAGTCATCGTCAGCATTGAAGGTTCCAGCCTCCTTGCCATGGCCACCGCCGACCAGACCGACCTCTGCGAAGGCGAGTCCACCACACTCCATGCCATACCTTCTGGCGGCGCACCCGAGAACTATACCTTCCAGTGGTCGCCCGCAGGCTCACTCAACAGCACCACCTCACAGAATCCCATCGCCACCCCTGGACTCGGTAACACCACTTATACCTGCCACGTTAGCGACGGCTTTACCGACGTCAATGTCAGCGTCACCTTACATGTCCACCCCAATGTAGAGCACGACATCTACCAGACCATCTGCGAGAACGACACCTACTCCTACTTCGGAGAGGACATCCATACCCCTGGCGTGTATGACCACACCTTGTACACCCAATACGGCTGCGACAGCGTCGTCCACCTCCACCTCGACAACTGGCAGACTTACGAGACCAGCATCAGCGACCACTTCTGCCAGAACGACACTTACCAGTTCTACGACCAAGACATCACCACCCCTGGTGTCTACTTCCACACCCTCCAATCCGTCCACGACTGCGACAGCACCATCAGGCTCAACCTCAGTCAAGACCCCGTCTACGAGTTCGAGACATGGGAGTCGACCTGCCAAGGCGGTCCTGGATTCTATTATGCAGGCACTTATCTCCAGCCTAGCCCAGAGCCTTACTCCTTCCCCTATGAGACCGTCAACCATTGCGACAGTATCGTCATCATCCATGTCGATGAGTCCGAATACAACTCCAAGAGCTACAATGTCTCCATCTGCGGCACCGAATACACTTGGCCCTCCAACGGTGTCACCTACTACGAGACCGGTGTCTACCGCGACACACTTCACTTCCCCGGCATTTGCGACAGCACCCTCGTCCTCAACCTTGAGCTCAGGCCCAACTACCATGACGATGTCGTCGTCTCCAGTTGTGACAGCTACCGCTGGCTCAACGACAACTACAACGTTGACAGGACCTTCACCGAAAGCACCGTCTACACCCATCACTACACCAACGTCCACGGCTGTGAGAGTGAAGCCACGCTCCACCTCACCATCAACAACCACGACGAGTACTCCTTCGTCGTCTCCGAAGATGAGGCCTGTGACGATTATTTCTGGGATCCGAAAGGACACGAAATCACCTACACCGACCATGCTGGTGACCACTATACCATGACGGGTGTCTATCACAGGACCTACCTCAACCAGGCCGAATGCGACAGCATCGTCACCATGAGCGTCGAAATGGAATACACACCCCATCCCACGCCCATCTATCCCATGGACCTCGGCAACACTGCTCCCCACTGGGTCGTCACCGCCACCGAGTTCCAAATTAACACCTACGACTTCAACCTCTGGGATACCAACCCGCTCTGTCGCTGGGACACCGTCACATGGCAATGCGTAGGCGCTCCCGACTGGATCATCGAGCCTTTCGGTGCCAAGGCCAAGTGCTGCAAGGTTTATGTCCTTAACCAGGTGAATGACACTGTCTGGCTGACAGCACATGCCTTCAACCGCTGCGCACCC
>CALEMB010000069.1 GCA_937902805.1 uncultured Bacteroidales bacterium | reverse complement strand
CGATCTGGTTTCTTTTTGCCACCGGTGCAGTCCAACAGCATTGCGATTTCGTTTGCCAACACATTCCATATCAATCCAGCCATCGTGGGTGCGGCTGTCGCTGTGCTCATTGGCTTGGTGGTGATGGGAGGTGTCAACCGTATCGCCAACGTTGCACAAATTGTGGCACCTTTCATGGCCTTGCTCTACGTGTTGCTCGCTATTATCGTTTTGATTTGCAATGCCAAAGTGGTGCCTTCTGTGTTCGAGGACATGATTCGCAGTGCCTTTGGCATGAATCAGGCTTTGGGTGGTGTACTTGGTGCAACCATCGCTTGGGGTGTGAAGCGTGGCATCTATTCCAACGAGGCTGGTCAAGGCACGGGAGCCATTGTGGCGGGAGCAGCCAAGGTGTCGCATCCCGTCAAGCAGGGACTGGTGCAGGCGTTCTCGGTCTATATCGACACCTTATTAGTATGTACCGCCACCGCTGTGATGATTTTGGCTTGCAAGACCTACAATGTCTTTGATGCCTCGGGGCATATCCTCGTCGCTGCCGAGGGTGTAAAGTTAGGGGCTCCAGATGTCAGTTATACCACTGCCGCTTTGGCGACGTTGCTGGGTAAACATGTGGCCGGTGTCATCGTCTCCATCGCTTTGTTCTTCTTTGCTTTCACGACCATCATGGCTTACTATTACTATGCAGAGACCAACCTTGTTTATCTTTTCGGCAAAGGAAAGAAGGAACATGTTTTTATTTGGGTGCTGCGTCTCGGTTTGGTTGGAATGATGTTTCTTGGTTCGCTCTATGAGGCTAAGGTCATGTGGAACCTAGGCGACATCGGTGTGGCCACCATGGCTTGGGTCAACATCATAGCCATTCTTTTGCTGTCGCCTAAGGCCTTCAAGGCGCTGAAGTCGTTCGAACGGCAAAAGAAAGAAGGCAAAGACCCTGTTTTTGACCCGAAGGAAATCGGCTCCATGGAAGGAGCGGAGTTCTGGGAGTCGCGTTAGACCTTTGCCTTCCTTGCGTTATTTCTTCTTTCCAAAGAGAGAACTGATTGCTGTTAAAGCCCAGTCGCCCAGTTTGTCCACGCCAAAGCCCAGCAGGTTCTTGGGAGTGTAAAAGTCCTTGCATTGGGTGAAGGCATCCGTGACGTCCTCTTCCTTGTCCTTGATGCGTGTTTCCGCATTCCAGATGGCGATATCTAGGCCTTCCATTGTTTCCAGACCTTCGGGTTTCTCCTCTTTTTGGAAGAAGACATCAGTGTACATGCTGATGAAGTTACTCTTGAAGAGTTTCTTGCGCAGCAGGATGAGTACCACTAAAGCTATCACCAGCACGCCCGACATGATGAAGGCGGCCAGCGCATAGCTGCCCATCAATTCGCCGAGCCACAGGACAACAGCAAAGGACAAGGTTGTCACCAAGGCACCGACAGTGATAAATATAAGCAGAAGGCCGGCAACGGCTGAAGTGCCTTGCGAGAGACCCTTCACCGAACGCAGCTTCACGTTGTCGATCTGTGCGTTGACGTAGCCTGTGGTTTTGTGTACCAGTTTGTCGACGGGAGCCGTAAACTTATTCTTCTTCTGATTCTTCGACATTTTCGTTATCTTCTTTCTTCAGGTTCGATAGTTTCTCCTTTACACTGTCAATGCAGTCTTCCGTTGTCTTTTTCACTTTCTTACGGGTTTCTTCACCTTTGTCGGGAGCAAAGAGAATTCCCAGCACAGCACCAACTGCGGCACCGGCTAACAATGCGATAACAGTACGTGATTTCATGGTGTTAAGTGTTTAAGAGGTTAATAATTCTATGTGAGTGTTTAAAACAATTGTTTGGCAAAGATATAAAAAAGATACGAGGGCGTGTCTTATTTTGACACACTCTCTTGTTTTTTGTGTGCGCTTTTGACTAATGACTAAATGACAACCGTATGATTTCACGTCCCAAGTATCCCACTGTCCCAGCCCTTTCCAGCGTGGGACAGTGGGACATGTTGAATGGTTTAACAATTATTTAACTCTTTGCAAGAAGTAACAACGCCTTATTTTAACATTTGAGCCAAATTTCTAACTCCTACCTAACTCCTACTTAACTCCTACTTAACTCCTATGTAAGGCTAAGGCTGGATTTTTAACATTTATTTTTCCTGTCTTTGCAAAGCGAAACAACATGTTTTTATTTGATGGCCTGCATCTCGCGCAACAGTTCCAATGCCTGCGTCACAGTGCTGACTTCTTTTACGGTCAGTTGCAGTTTGTCGTTGGCCTCCTTGAGTGCAGTGCGCTTTGGGTGGCTCATGATGTATTGCATAATCTGCATGTAAGTGCTACTCTCGTAGTATTTCGATTCTGGCTTGCTGACGAAATAGGCCGTCATGTTGTGGTGGCGCAACACAATTTTCTCAAAGCCCAAATCCTTGGCAATCCAACGCAAACGGACGGTGTTGAGCAAGTCGTTGACTTGCTTTGGGATGGGGCCGAAGCGGTCGATGAGGTGGTCGGTGAATTTCATCAGGCTCTCCTCGGTCTTGGTGCGGTCGAGTTCGCTGTAGAGGCTGACACGCTCCTGTGTAGAGCTGATATAATCCGAGGGGAAACGCACCTCCATGTCGGTCTCAATGGCGCAATCCGCAACGTAGGTTTTTTCCTCTTCCTTGTCGAAAATGTCCTGAAATTCGGTCTCTTTCAATTCAACGATGGCTTCGTCAAGAATTTTGTGGTAGGTCTCAAAACCGATGTCGTTGATGAAGCCGCTCTGTTCTGCACCGAGGATGTTGCCCGCACCACGGATGTCGAGGTCGCGCATGGCGATGTTGATGCCTTCGCCGAGGTCAGAGAACTCTTCCAAGGCACGGAGGCGTTTCTGGGCCTCTTGGGTCAACGTGTTGAGTGGCGGCGTCAACAAATAGCAGAAGGCTTTCTTGTTGGAACGACCCACGCGGCCGCGCAGTTGGTGCAGGTCGCTGAGCCCGTAGCGGTGAGCATCGTTGATGATAATGGTGTTGGCGTTGGGAATGTCAAGACCCGACTCCACGATGGTGGTGCAAAGCAGCACGTCGTAGTCGCCATTGATGAAGCCGAGCATGATGTCCTCAAGTTTTGAGCCTTCCATTTGGCCATGTGCAACAGCGATACGCACACCTGGCACATACTTCAAAATGAAGTCGTGCACATCCATGATGTTTTGGATGCGGTTGTGGATGAAGAACACCTGTCCGTTGCGGGCGAGTTCAAATTGGATGGCGTCGCGGATAAGTTCGCCATCAAAGCCGCGTAACTCGGTTTGCACGGGATAACGGTTGGGTGGTGGTGTGGTGATGACGCTGAGGTCGCGTGCACCCATCATGGAAAACTGCAAAGTTCTCGGGATAGGCGTGGCAGTCAAGGTCAGCGTGTCGACATTGGCCTTCATCTCTTTCAACTTCTCCTTCACGGCTACACCAAATTTCTGTTCCTCATCAATGACAAGTAATCCCAAATCCTTGAATTTCACATCCTTTCCTGTGAGGCGGTGCGTCCCGATGATAATGTCGATTTCACCTTTTTCGAGTTTCTTTAGGATTTCGTTTTGTTGCTTCGTCGTCTTGAAGCGGTTGAGGTATTCGATGGTGACGGGGAAGCCGTTGAAACGTTCGGTGAAAGTGTGGTAGTGTTGCAAAGCCAACACCGTTGTCGGCACCAAAACAGCCACTTGTTTCGAGTCGCAGCATGCCTTGAAGGCGGCACGCATGGCTACTTCGGTCTTGCCGAAGCCCACGTCGCCGCACACGAGGCGGTCCATGGGGTTCTCGTTTTCCATGTCGCGCTTCACGTCGTTGGTGGCTTTCAGCTGGTCGGGAGTATCCTCATAGATGAAGGAAGCCTCCAGTTCGTTTTGCAGGTAGTTGTCAGGCGAGAACTTGAAGCCAGGGGTGCGCTTGCGCTCAGCATAAAGTTTGATGAGTTCTCTAGCAATGTCTTTAACCTTGCTCTTGGTCTTGTTTTTCAGTCGGTTCCATGCGCCCGAGCCGAGCGTGCTGAGGTGGGGTTCGGTGCCGTCCTTGCTGCTGTATTTCGCGATGCGGTGCAGCGAGTGGATGCTCACATAGAGGATGTCGCCATTGTTGTAAATCAGGCGGATAGCCTCTTGTGGCTTGCCGTTGTTTTCGATGGTCTCCAAGCCGTCGAAACGTCCGATGCCGTGGTCAATGTGGGTGACATAGTCACCAGGTTTCAGTTCGTAAAGGTCCTTGAGCGTTATGGCTTGTTTGGTGGAGAAGTTGTCGCGTAGGTGGAAACGGTGGTAACGCTCGAAGATTTGGTGGTCGGTGTAACAGCATACCTTCAAGTCCTCGTCAATGAAACCGCCGTGAATGGCGATGGTCTCGGTCTCGAAGTCGCGATGCAGCTCGTCATTATGGTTGATGTCATTCAGAATGGCTTGAATGCGGGAAAGTTGCTTGCTGCTCTCCGAAAAGACGATGACGCGATACCCTGCTTCTTTATGTTCAGAGATGTCGTCAATCAGCAGGTTGAAGTTCTTGCTGAATATCGGTTGGGGCTTTGTCTTGAAGTTGATAGTTGTCAGTTTGCAGTTGACAGTTGTAGGGCTGTCACACTGTGGCAGCCGTACATTTGAACGGGGATTGAAATCGCCCGTTTCTGTTCGGGTCGCCCTTTCAGGGCTTTGGTTGACTCGCTTCGCGTCATTGCGAGGAGGGTCATTAGTTTGAAGTTGGTTGTTGTCCTGTTGCCGCTTCGCGTCATTGCGAGGAACGAAGCAATCCAGAGTGTCAGTTATCAGTTTGCTGGAAACGCCAAACTCGACGGTAGGGTGTTTTATAAGGTTTGAAAGTAATTCGTCCGACTTGCTGAACAACAGTCCGGGCTTCAAAACCTTCACCTCCTCGTCCTGCTCCTGCATCTTCTCGAAAGCCTCCACAGCGCGGTCGTATTCCTTATCGACCTGTGTGGCAAAGAAGGCCGTGTCGGTGAGCCAAACGGTGGTCGTTTCGGGCAGGTATTGCAGGATGGCCTCGCGGTCCTCGATGAAGGCGCGTTCCTGCATGTTGGGAAGCAACACGATTTGTTTCAATTGTTCGATAGAGAGTTGGTCTGCGATATTGAAGCTACGGATGCTCTCGACTTCGTCGCCGAAAAACTCAATACGGTAGGGGTAGTCGTTGGCGAAGGAAAACACGTCGACCAAACCACCACGGATGGCAAACTGTCCTGGCTCCACCACGAAATCGACGTTCTCAAACTCATATTCGTATAGCATATCGGTGAGGAAGTCGAGGTTGATTTTGTCACCTACCTTGATTTTGAATGTGTTTTTGGCCAAAAGCTTGCGGGTAAAGACTTTTTCACTCAAAGCCTCTGGGTAACTGACGATCAAGGTCTTGCGCTCGGAAGTGGAGACGCGTTGCAGCACCTCGGTGCGGGAGAGGATATAGGTATTGTCGGGCTTCTCGGGTTCGTAGGGACGTTTGTAGGAAGTGGGGTAAAAGAGGACCTGCTTCTTGCTGTAGTCCATCCCCCGTTCGCCGAGTAGGCTTTCAAGGTCGTTGTAGAAATAGGCGGCGTCTTCCTTGTCGGTGCAGACGATGAGATGCTGCCCTCCCATCTGTCGGAAAGTCTCTTCCACGACGAAAGCTTTCGATGAAGCTGACAGATTGGAACAAAGCAAATGCCCTCCACCACGCAAAGTCTTGACTATCGCGCCGATGTGGGCATCATTTTTATAAGGTTGGTTAGAAATGCTTGCCACGTTGCTTTAAAATTGTGGCGCAAAGGTACAAATTTTATTCGATTACGATTTTCTGCGTCTTCACGTTGTCACCGTTGATGAAGCGAAGGACATATACACCCGATGTCATTCCCGTTGTAGAAACGCATTGGATGCGTCCGCTTTGTGAAACAACCATCCGTCCCGTCAGGTCCACAATTTGTAGGGTGCCTTCTTGGTTGATGACAATCTCCCCATTGCTGACAAATGCAAAGGCCCCTGAGCTTGTCGAAGGGCCGTCTTCATGGGCAAACACCAGCCTGAATCTAGAGGCATAGTCGTTTGTGGTGGCCTCGAAGGTGTAACTCTTGTTGGTCAAGAGGTCGATGTCCGCGCCTGTCATGTTGTCGATGAGGTGCAGGTAATCCACATCTGCATTTTCCAGCTCAAAGCTCAATGTGTAGCTGCCGTTGTGCTTCACCTTGAAGTTGAGTGGCATCTCGGATTGCCCAGCGAAGGAGACAGTGGCGAAGTTGTTGCTTTTTTGTGGGAAGTATAGCGATGAAGCGTTCTTGTCAAGCGAATACTTGACGAGGTTGTCGTTCTCGTTGAAGTTCACACGTGCTTGGTCGATGATGATACTGCCTTTGATGTCAGCGGTTTTGAGCTGTGCGAGGATGCTGGAGTTATTCTTTGAGGCTGTCTTGCTGAAGGTGACACTGTTGTCGTTGGCGTTTTGGGCCTGTACCAAAATGGCGGCACAAGGTGGGATAGGATTGCTGCCGACAGTAAAATCAGAGCCGTCCTCTTTCAAAACATAGAAACTTCTGTCAATGTATGCCTCGCAGGGGAAGGGGTTGCCGATAAGGTTGAAACCTTTGAAACGTGCATTGTCATTGTAAACCAATGGTGTCGCCGTGGCGGCATTGGCAAGGGTGCCGGTAAAGGTCAGTGTGGTCTCTTCGCTGCTGGCATAGAGGTAACCGGTCTTGTGATCGATAGTTGCGAATGAAATGGCCTTGTAATTGCGCCATTCTTTCTCTTCGCTTTGGTCGAACATGTAGAGGTCGTAATTGTTAGTCAACAAACCGTTTGCATCAGTCGGTTCAAAGCTTTCGATGAAAGGCGAGGCGATAAGGTTCCAGCCGTCTTTGTCGGTTTCGTATGCGGCGATGGACTTTTTCATCGTGGCTTTCACGCCTTCGCTGTTGTTGATGAGTTGCGAGCCATTTTCGAGGATGAGGTTGTCAGGGTTGGCGTTGCTAAGTGTTCCACTCACGCTGAGAGTGCTGCCTCTGGTGACGGTCATTTTGTCATCGGCATTCATCTCCAGAGAGTTGAGCGATGCTGTCCCCAAAGCGAGGCCGGCCATGTTGGAAGCCTCTGACTCACCGCCATAGTAGTTGGTCTTCACGGTGTATTGGTGGGCCATGTTGTTGTCGGGATGTATCATAGTGTAGCTTGTAGCTGAGATGTTCTCAGCAACGCTTGTGCCGTTGTCATAGAGGTTGTAGGTGAAGGTGCCATCGGAGAGGTAAGTGCGGAACAGCCATGAAATGTTGTTGCCTACATAATACCAATGATCTAGTGATGGCCCAATCCATCTTGGATTATAACGTTCGGGGTTTGTTGTGTCATCATAAGGTATCTCGTCATAATTTCCGATTGGAGCAGGATACGTATAGTCTTGAGGGGCTCCCTCTTGGTATGGATAATACATGATGACCCACAGGTCCTTGGTGTGGTCCAATACGATGGTAGAAGTAATATTGAAGTCTTTCCAACCTGCGCTGGAATTAGTGAAAGTTTGTCCGTAAATCTTATTGGCTTCAATACTTGGGTTGTCTTCGTATAAATAAAGGGTGTAATCTCCAGGCAAATAGAGGTAAGCGGAGACCTTTTGGATTAACAATCCAGCATAGTCGCTGAGTCTCGTGGCAGAGAACGTCTCTGCCCAGTAAGTGTCTTGGTTTTCGCCCATGCCATATCTATAACCGTTGGGAGTGGTTCCGTAATGAAGATCGGTGGAGTTGCTTTCGGGTGAATCCCATACAAGGATAGCGTCATTGTCTGAAAGGGTCGCGCTTAAGTTGGTGGGCTTATAATCTCTGGAAAAGATCGATTTTGTTACCGAATTGGAAGGATTTGATCTTAATCCCGTTGCAGAGACGGCTCTGACATAGTATTTATAGAAAACACCTGAAGTGACTTCGTTGTCGGTGTAGGTGAGTTCGGTGACATTTGTGAGGATTTTTACATTGTCCCTATACACATCGTAATAGGATGCTTCTGCAACGTCGGCCCAAGAAAGGATGATGGAGGAATTTGTGGCTGTTGCCGAAAGAGTTGGAGCAGCTAATGAACTGATAGGTTCAATACCAAAAATAGCGGCTTGATTGTTCGTGTAATTACCATTACCGGCACCTGATTGAGTGTTGGCCCCTGTATTCAAGTTGTCAAGGGAAAAATATCCGTCGAGAGAGCCTGCCCAACCCCAGTTGAAATGGAAATAGTTGTTGCTGTCATAACCATCGCAAACAAAAGAATGACCTCCTCCTTCGCCAGTGTTACCTCTGTATTGCAAGGGCCGGTTTTCATCCAACTCAACTTTTATCATATTGATCCAATCGTTATTTGAGTAAAAGTTTTTTTGTTCATATGTGATACTAGGACAATAATTGAAATAGGTTTTCAAAGCAGTGACTACTTCTGAAGTAGAAGCGCTACTTCCTCCTGTTGATTGACCGCCATAATTCATGTTAATGGAAACACCGCAATGATACATCAGCGTGGCCACAGCTTCCACTTTTTCTGCTGTATTATAGCTTTCGTCCAGCCAAGTAGCAGTACCTGAAATGGGATTGGGGTAATAATACTCGTAGTAATAGCCCATATTGTTCCAATCGTACGTAGTCTCACCAAAATTAGCGCTTAAGGTTTGACTGTTCCATGTGTATGAATTTGAACCATTACCTGTTGATGGATAGTTATAATACTTCATGATTTGCGCCATTGCAGTAGCCACACAACCAGTAAAAGCGTGGCCATCGGGCCCATCGGATACTTCGGGGCAGAGGCTGTTGTAGTATTTATTCTGATTCCATTTGGTTTGAATCAATGGGGCAACCACTGCGGTCGTCTTACCAGCTTTGGAATGGCCTTCAATCAAATCTTTCCATAGTTTGGCAGTTTCCGAACTAGCTCTCATTTGGTTGTCAATTGCATATTGAATCTCATCGTTATACCCTTGCAGCCAATCGCGAACATTTTCAGGCATGTTTTCGGTTACGAAACTTCCTGTTAGCGAGTATCCCAGAATGGGCTTCACGCAGTCATCGGTGGCCATCACCACGAAGCCTTGCTCAGCGGTGAAAATGTATAGGTTGGAAAAACCAGCGGCTTTCGAAAGGTCGGTGAGTTGTGCGGCCTTAGCGCCGTTGTTGCTCAAAAAAGTAGCGGCCACCTTGCGTGCTGTTTCAGGGGTCACGCGCTCGGCCATCATGGGCATTGCCACCATCAGCACCAATGCCAAAATCAAAATAAATCTTTTCATATTCAGTAATTTATTGCTTACTATAAAAACAGTTACTCTTCCACCTTGGCTCGTTTCGAGTCCCAAATCATGTAGAAGATGATGGCGATATACATCACCAAGGCAATGAGACCAGCCACGGGCAGCTCGGCAAACGGTGTGCCGTTGGCGGTCTTGGCCACGGCGTCCACGTTGGCGAACTTGAGAATGGCGCTAATCACGCCCATCAAGGCACCACCGGCGATAAAGCCTGAGGCAATCAGCGTGCCACGGTTATAGCGAGCATCGTTGAGTTTCTGGTCCTTGCTGCGGGTGCTGACGAACCATGAAATGGCACCACCGATGAGCAGCGGCACGTTGAGGTCGATGGGGATGAACATACCCAAGGCAAAGGGCAATGCCGGAATCTTGCAGAAGTTGAGGATCAAAGCAATGGCAGCACCGATGCCGTAGAGTAGCCACGGGGCGCTACCGCCCGACATCATCGGCTCGATGACGGCGCTCATGGCGTTGGCTTGGGGAGCCACCAAAGCACCGTCGCCCACGAAGCCGTAGGCCTTATTCAAAATCATAATCACGCCAGCGACGGTGGCAGCGGCCACGGCCACGCCGACGAACTTCCAAATCTCTTGTCTCTTGGGCGTCGTGCCAATCCAATAACCTACTTTCAGGTCGGTGATGAAGGCACCTGCCACTGCCAAAGCCGTGCAGACCACGCCACCGATAATCAAGGTGGCAGTCATGCCGCTAGGACCACTCAATCCGGCGGCGACCATCACCAAGGATGCCAAAATCAAGGTCATCAAGGTCATGCCGCTCACGGGGTTGCTGCCCACGATGGCGATGGCATTGGCGGCCACCGTTGTAAACAGGAAGGCGATAACGGCTACAACCAAAATACCAATCAAAGCATGCCATACGTTGTGCACCACACCGAACCAGAAGAACAGGAAGGTGACAATCAACACGGCGACGATGCCGATGACGATGGTCTTCATGGAGAGGTCTTGTTGGGTGCGGTCGACGGGTTCGTCTGAGACTTTTTTGCCCTTGAACTCGTTAGCGGCGAGGCCCACAGACGATTTAATCACACCCCATGACTTGATGATGCTGATGACACCCGCCATGGCGATACCTCCGATGCCGATGTGACGTGCATAGTTCTTGAAGATTTCCTCGGGTGCCATCGAACCGATGGTGGCGGTGATGCCTGCGTTCATCAGGTCGACGATTTGGTCGCCCCAGATGAGGTTCATGCCTGGGATGATGATGAACCACACTAGCATGGAGCCACAGCAGATGATGAAGGCGTATTTTAGGCCGATGATGTAACCCAAGCCAAGCACGGCTGCGCCAGTGTTCACCTTGAACATTAGCTTGGCTTTGTCGGCCACGACTGCGCCCCAGCCCATCATGCGGGTGGTGATGGTCTCTGACCACCAGCCGAAGGTGGAGACGATGAAGTCATATAGACCGCCAATCAAGCCGCTGACGACCAGCAGCAACGAGTCCTTACCCTTCTTTTGTCCGCTGACCAAGACCTGTGTTGTGGCCGTGGCTTCGGGGAAGGGGAACTTGCCGTGCTGTTCCTTTACGAAATATTTGCGGAAGGGGATGAGGAACAGGATGCCCAAAATGCCGCCGAGCAGCGAGGCGATGAACACCTGCCAGAAGTTGATTTCAATTTGGTAGCCCTTGCCTTGCAGAATGTAGAGGGCAGGCAAGG
Source organism: uncultured Bacteroidales bacterium (assembly GCA_937902805.1). GTDB lineage: Bacteria > Bacteroidota > Bacteroidia > Bacteroidales > F082 > Limimorpha. The sequence goes on along the minus strand of CALEMB010000069.1, from coordinate 441 downwards.
TGAAGATGGCACCTGCCACCACGCCACCCGAGCATCCACCGATGCTTTGGATGATGACGTTCTGCGATAGGGCGTCGTTCTTGCGGGCGAGTCCAGTGAGACCGATGGCGATGATGGCAATCGGGATGGCGGCCTCAAACACCTGTCCGACCTTTAGGCCGAGGTAGGCGGCGGCAGCCGAAAACAGGATGGTCATCAGCAGACCGATGCAGACCGACCAGACCGTAACTTCTTGATACTTTTTGTTTTTCGAGAGTATAGGCTCATACTCTTCGCCCGGTTTCAGTTCGCGATGCGCGTTCTCGGGCAGTTTGAATTGGTCGTTTTCCATAGAGATTTCTTTTCAAATTTGACTGCAATATTATTGAAAAAACTAAAGCAAATGGATTTTTTTGTATTTTTACAGAATCAAACGTAATAGAAAAACAAGATGAAACAGCT
>CALEMB010000068.1 GCA_937902805.1 uncultured Bacteroidales bacterium | reverse complement strand
CCGAGATCTACACTCTTTCCCTACACGACGCTCTTCCGATCTCGATCTAGACTACTATCCTCGTGATTCCAATTTGAAAAACATAAATGTCCGAAGTGCATAAGTCATAAGTGGGTAACTTTTTCATTTGGTTTCTGAAAAAACCTCTCTATTTTTGCAGTCTAAAACCATTCGAAGAATGAACCATTCTGCCCTCAATAAGACCCCAATTCGCTTGTATTCAGCTAATTCGCTGAAATACAGCACTTTAACATTGAGGGGGGGGGGTAAAAGTCGTCTTCTAAGTTTCAGAAAATCAACATCTTCGCCATCGCATAGGACTTATGTCCTGCGCGGTGGCTTTTTTGTGTCTGCCCTCGTGGCGGTGATGCTGGTCTTTGTCCTAAGCAGCTGCACTAAGGAGCCGCTTCGACCCTTCGACTCGGCTCAGGGACAACAAGCTCAGGCACCTTCAAACCCTACAGACCCCAAGGTCGTTGAGCCTGTCGAAACGCCGACCCTCAACGATACAAGCTCTACCGGCTTCACCATCGACACCACTTGGTTGCCTGATACTACTATTACCTTTAATCCCTGAAGCCATGATGAACCCCTTGAAGAAATATCGCCAACGCAAGGAGCAGGACCGCATCGCCCTCGGCATCGCCAAACGCTATGGGATGCGGCAGCAGTACCTTGAAGCGCGGAAGCACGGGTTGAGCCCGCTGGAGGCTTTGGAGGATTGGGACTTGGTGACGGAGGAGGATAGGAAGAAGTTTGAATTAGGATAATAAAAGACAGCATTATGGCAAAAAAAGATAATACCACCTCAATAGGATTTGAGGATGCCATCTGGCGGGCTGCGGACAAGTTGCGGGGCAACCTGAATGCCTCGGAATATGAGGGCGTAGTCTTAGGCCTCATCTTCCTGAAGTATATCAGCGACAAGTTTGAAGCAAAGTATAATGAGCTGTTACAGGACGAGTTGGCGGACGTGGAGGATAAGGACGAGTACGAAGCCGATGGGGTGTTTTTCGTCCCCCAGAATGCACGCTGGAAGGTAATCAGCCTGGCGGCGCATACCCCTCAGATTGGTAAGGTCATCGACGATGCTTTGGAGGCTATTGAGCAGGAGAATCCCAAGCTGAAAGGCGTACTGCCAGGCAACTACGCACGTCCCGAACTGGACAAACGCCGATTGGGTGATGTGGTGGACCTCTTCACCAACATCCACATGCTGGCATCAGGTGATGAGAAAGACTTGCTGGGTCGCGTCTATGAATACTGCCTACAGAAGTTTGCCTCGATGGAAGGAAAGAATGCAGGCGAATTCTATACTCCAAGCTGCATTGTGCGTACTATTGTTGAGGTATTGCAGCCCTATCGGGGTCGCGTCTACGACCCTTGTTGTGGCAGCGGCGGTATGTTCGTGCAGAGTGCCAAGTTCATCTATAACCACCAGAAGGACATCAACAATATCAGTGTCTACGGACAGGAAGCCAACCCTTCAACTTGGAAGATGGCCCACATGAACGTGGCGATTCGAGGGCTGGAGGCCAACTTGGGCAAGTCGTATGCCGACACCTTCTTCAACGACCAGCACCCTACGCTGAAAGCCGACTTCATTATGGCCAATCCCCCTTTCAACCTCAGCGACTGGGGTGCCGACAAACTGGAGAAAGACCCACGTTGGAAGTATGGACTGCCGCCAGCGGGTAATGCCAACTTTGCCTGGATGCAGCACATGATACATCACCTGTCGCCCACAGGACGTATCGGATTGGTGTTGGCTAACGGTGCTTTGAGCAGCCAATCAGGGGGTGAAGGAACAATACGACAGAACATAGTGGAAGCCGACTTGGTGGAAGGTATTATTGCTTTGCCTTCTCAGTTGTTCTATAGCACGGGTATTCCTGTTTCGCTTTGGTTCCTTTCGCGCAACAAGCAGCAGCCCGGCAAGGTGCTGTTTATCGATGCACGCAATATGGGAACGATGGTGACTCGTGCCGTTCGCGAGTTGATGCAGGAAGATATTATGAAGATTGCCGATACCTTTGACAGTTACCGTAATGGCATCCTCGAAGATGAAGCGGGCTATTGTGCTGTGAAGACCTTGCTGGACATCAAGGCGCAGGACTACGTCCTTACTCCTGGCCGCTATGTGGGCATAGCAGAGCAAGAAGATGACGGAGAACCATTTGCAGAAAAGATGCAACGCCTGACCTCAGAACTCAGCGGACTCTTTGCAGAGAGCCATCGTTTGGAGGATGAGATAAAGAAGCAACTTGGTAGCATAGGATTTGAAATCAAGTAAGAGTATGGAAGAGTGGAAAGAATATAACGTATCAGACGCTCCCCTAGTCGCACTTACGGATTTAGTTGAATTCATAGTGGACAATAGAGGTAAAACTGTTCCCACAGCTGCAAAAGGTATTAAGCTAATTGCAACAAATTGTATTAAGAATGAATATTTGTATCCACTATATGAGAAAGTCAGGTATGTCTCAGAAGATATTTATAATTCATGGTTTAGGTCGCATCCGAAGCCTGGTGATATTGTTTTTGTCAATAAAGGCACTCCTGGCAAATGTGCACTCGTGCCGGATCCTGTAGATTTTTGTATAGCTCAGGACATGATGGCTTTTCGGTTAAAATCTGATTTGGTTTATAATACGTATCTGTTAGCAATTCTTCGGAGTAGAGGAATACAGAGTTTTATTATGAATAATCAAGTTGGCACTATTATCCCTCACTTTAAGAAAGAGCAACTAAAAACTTTGATGATTCCTCTGCCGGAAATGCATATTCAAAAAAGAATTGGGGATTTGTATTTTAATTTTTCAGAGAAAACCGAAATTAATCGGCGGATAAATGAAAATTTAGAGCAGCAAGCCCAAGCCTTATTTAAATCTTGGTTTGTGGATTATGAGCCCTTCAAGGATGGTGAGTTTGTGGAAAGTGAATTGGGAATGATTCCGAAGGGGTGGAGAGTTGGAACACTTGATGAAATTGGTGATGTGGTAGGAGGAAGTACCCCATCCAAATCAAAGCCCGAGTATTATACAAAAAATGGAATAGCTTGGTTAACTCCTAAGGACTTATCAGTTTTAAATGCAAAATTTACAGCAAAGGGAGAAATAGACATCACAGAGGAAGGTTATTATAGTTGTAGTACTAAGTTGATGCCTAAAGGTACGGTTCTCTTTAGTTCTCGTGCACCAATTGGTTATATTACGATTGCGAAGAATGATATCTGCACAAATCAGGGATTTAAGTCGGTTGTTCCAAAAACTGCTGGAACAGCCTTTATCTATTATTTCTTGAAGACTTCAACGAAAGAAATAGAAAACAAGGCAACAGGTTCTACATTTAAAGAAGCATCTGGCGCTTTGATGAAATCTCTTCAACTGGTGATAGCTCCGAAAACAATATATGATGTTTTTGAGATTGCTTTAACCCCGATATTAAATGAACAAGAGGTGTTAGAAGACGAATCCCATCGCCTCGCGGCCCTTCGTGACACCCTCCTTCCAAAGTTGATGTCAGGCGAACTGAAAGTAAATGATATAAAAGCATAAGCCTATGACTACCATCCACCATACAGAAGAAAGCTACGAGAACACCCTCATACAGCTGTTCCAGCAAATGGGCTATATGTATGAGTGTGGCTACGATGTGGAGCGCGACTTCCGTAATCCATATTATGAGCCAGACCTTCGGCAGGCACTGCGGCAGTTGAATTGCAAGATGCGCGACGATGTGGTAGACGAAGCTTTCCGTCTTGTGACCCATATCAACGAGGGCACCTTGGAACAACGCAACGAAACGCTGACAGACTACCTGCAAAGCGGCGTGGAGGTGAAATATTCGGATGATGGAAGAGCCAAGACCGCCTTGGTGAAGCTGATTGACTTTGAGCATCCCACTCATAACCAGTTTAAGGTGTGCAACCAGTGGACTGTTGTCGAACACGACAAGATTCGCTGCGATATGGTCGTCTTTGTGAATGGCTTGCCCTTGGTGGTGATAGAGTTGAAATCACCCACACGCGAAGAAACAGGCGAAGAGGATGCCTACCTGCAAATCAAGCAGTATCAACAGAAATGCCCCACTTTGTTTGTCTACAACGCCTTTTCGGTAACCAGCGACTTGTTGACCTCGAAAGCCGGAACGCTTACTGCGAAAGCTAACCGCTTTATGGAATGGAAGAGCGTGGACGGAAGGATGGAGACCGAAGAAGTGGGTGACTATGAGACTTTCTTCAAAGGCATTTTCGAGAAGACAAGACTGATTGACATCCTTCAAAACTTCATCTGCTTTGATCATAAGGACGGACGTGTGGCTAAGATTATGGGAGCCTATCACCAGTACTTTGCCGTGAACAAAGCCTTGATGCATACCGAAACCGCTATGGGCGGAGACGGAAAGATTGGTGTGTTTTGGCATACACAAGGCTCGGGCAAGAGCCTCTCGATGGTGTTTTATGTGCATCTGCTGGAACAACACTATCCGGAATGCACCATCGTGGTGGTGACAGACCGCAACGACTTGGACCAACAGCTCTACGAACAGTTTGCGGGCTGCCAGAAGTTCCTGCGTCAGGAGCCCCAGCGCGTGGGCTTCGACCTCAACGAGAAAGGCAAACTCACCAAGACCGCTGGACGCGAAGACCTGGTGCGTAAGCTGAAAGACCTGAAAACGGGAGGCATCATCTTCACCACGATACAGAAGTTTGAGGAAGGCACAGGGCTCCTTTCAGAACGCGATAACATCATCGTGATTACCGACGAAGCCCATCGCTCGCAGTATGGCGACGAACACTGGGACAGCAAGGCTGAAAAGATGAAGAAAGGCTATGCCTTGCTGATGCGTGAAGCCTTGCCTCATGCCTCGTTTATCGGATTCACGGGTACACCCATTTCACAGCGTGACAGAGACACGAAGGAGGTGTTTGGTGACTATATTGACGTGTATGATATGACGCAGGCTGTTGCCGATGGTGCCACACGTCCTGTGTATTACGAGAGCCGCGTCATCAAGCTCAACCTCAACGAAGAGGCTCTGAAGAAGTTGGATGAAGAGTTTGACAAACTGGCTGAGGAGGGAGCCACAGAGGAACAAATCAACAAAGCCCGTCAGGAAAACAGCGGGCTGAAAGAAATACTCTGTCACCCTGACACCATCGAAAGCCTTTGTAAAGACATCGTGGAACATTATGAGCAAAACCGCCAGTATGAGTTGACAGGCAAGGCAATGATTGTGGCCTACAACAAAGACGCCGCCGTGAAAATATATCGCCAAATCCTGAAGATGCGGCCTGACTGGATTGAGAAGATCCATGTGGTAGCCAGTGCAGCCAATACTGATAAGGAAGAATGGCACGATGTAATTGACGCAAAGCGTAATAAGGAATATGCCGCCCTCTTCAAAGATGATGAGAGTCCCATGAAGATTGCCATTGTGGTGGATATGTGGCTCACAGGTTTCGATGTACCCAGTTTGGCTACCATGTATGTCTACAAGCCCATGAAAGACCACAACCTGATGCAGGCCATAGCCCGTGTGAACCGCGTGTTTCCTGAAAAGGAAGGTGGTCTGATTGTGGACTACGTGGGAATCGCCCAGGCCTTGAAACAAGCCATGCAGGACTACACCAACAGGGATAAGAAGCAATTTGGTGACCCGGATATATGCAAGACGGCATTGCTGAAGTTCCAAGAGAAGTTGGAGATCTGTCGTGACCTGATGCATGGATTCGATTACGAAGGATGGTACGAGGGGACTGACTCGGAGCGCAGCCTGCTGATTAAGGGTGGAGTCAACTTCATGCTTGCACCTTCAAAAGAGGAGACGCGAAAGAACTTCATCAACGAAAGCCAGCTGCTGCATAATGCTTTGACGTTATGCAAGTCGTTGGTGGCCCAGCGGGTGAAGCAAGAGGTGGCCTTCATGGATGCTGTCAGGGTGCTGCTGACCCGATTCTCGCAACAGGGTACGAAGATTTCGAAACACGAGATCAACGAACGCATCGCAAACCTGTTGGAACAGAGTGTACATAGCAAAGGAGTGGAATTATTGACGGGGAGTTTTGAGTTCTCATTGTTTGACGAGACCTTTTTGGCAGAGCTACGTAAGATGAAAGAAAGGAACCTTGCCGTTGAGCTGCTGCAAAACCTGATGAGGGAACGCATCCGCAACTATGAAAAGACCAATGTGGTGCAAAGCTTGAAGTTCAGCGAGATGATGAACAACGCACTTTCGAACTATCTGAAAGGTTTGCTCACCAATGAGGAGGTGATAGAAGAGCTGTTGAAGATGGCGGCTGAAATAAGGCGTACTGAGGAAGAGGGAAACGAGTTGGGTCTTACTGTTGAAGAGAAAGCCTTCTATGATGCGCTGTCCTCTCCCGCAGGGGTAAGGGATGCCTATACCGATGAAGAATTCATAGAGCTCACCAAGGAACTTACAGAACAACTGAGGAAGAACCGCACCATAGACTGGAACCATAAGGATTCAGCACGAGCCAAGATGAGGGTGATGGTGAAACGTCTGTTGAAGAAATACCACTATCCACCAGAGGGTCAAGAGCAGGCCTTGCGCACCGTGATGGAGCAATGCAACCGTTGGGCTGATGATGAAGATAATTTTTCTGGCATTACTGTTCACATCAACGTCAACAACCACTTCAACGCCCCCATCGGCACTGTGAATACCTAACACAGAACCAAAACTTTGTAACTAAACAACTCGAAAAGTTGCAGTTTTACGCGAAAGTCGTAATTTTGCGACTTGAACAATCATATACGAACCAGTAAAAAGACCGTCATAGGAAAAGAAGAATAGAACATACATCATAGCGTACAATCGCTTGTCTTTTTAGGCACAAAACTCGACACTTTGTAGGCTTAGACCTTGCATTAAGCAAATAGAAAGACATGCGACCAATGCTACTCGTGAATCTATCACAGCGAGGGCAGCGGCCGCATTCAGTCTGTTAGGAGGAGTCGAGTCCTGAGCCTTCGCTGTTTGTGGATACGCGCCCTCGCTCTTTTTTGAGCCATCAACTAAAAGAGCATATCATGGAAAAGAAAGGCAAAGACGACAAGACCCCAAGAATCACCAAAACCGTTACCAACAACTTCAATGCCCCCATCATGCACTATTACGAGTATGTGGAAAACAACTATGCCAACGGCAGCCCCGACAAAGGTGAAATGCAGGAGAGCTTTGAAGGCCTGCCCACCGCCGAGCAGATGAAGCAAGCCGTGCTGGCCACCATGAAGCAAGGCTACTGGGGAAGCAGCAGAGGATGGGCCGTGGTGTATCGCGTCTACCAGATGAAAGGCTACTGCAAAAGCTACGCCCAGTTTGCCCGCGAGGTGGAGGAGTGGGGCATTGAGACCACGTTTTTGTGCAATTACGATGCCATTCAGAAGCCTATCGCCACGGGTATGCTGTCGGGTCTGCCTGAGAAATGGGAAGCGCAAGGCGCACAAGGTCAGTTGGTTAAGTTGGCCAATGCGCTTATCAATGAGCTGAACGGCTTGACATAGCTTTCTGAAAGTTCTGAAAGCTGAAACCGAAAAACCGAAAAACAATCCTTTGGAGTTCTGAAAGTTCTGAAAATCGTTCTAAAAGTTCTGATAATGATTCTAAGCCCCGACAGAAATTGCCGGGGTTTTTTGTTGTCCTTTTCTTTGCAGCACGATTCACGTCAATCCCGGGAACGCGAGTCGCTTGAACGAATCTTAAATCTTGAAATTTTAAATCTTTAAATCTCAACAAATCATGGAATCCTTAGTAAGAATTCTCAACCAATCAGCACTGACCCAGCGTCAGTATCAGGACAAGAAAACGGGTGAGCAGAAAGTGATGAACACCGTCACGCTGAAACTCACCAACGGCACCGACACCTTCATCGGCGAGATCACCGGCGAACGCGCCGTGAACTGCCCGCACTACGACCCGCAGTACTTCTACCGTGTGCAATGCACGATGGTCGTCCGCGAGTGGAACTCTCAACAGACCGGCGAGGCACAACAGGCCACCACCATCTACATCGACAAGATTAGCGCTGTGTAAAAACCAAGGTCCCTGAGCTGGTTCCTGAGCCTGTCGAAGGACGCGAAGGGCCGACACATTGAAAGACGGTGCTTCGATCCTTCAACAAGCTCAGGACTCAGCAACCTGCTAAACCTGAATGACATGAAAGAACTGAATTTCACTGAAAATAAGGTACAAGTCCTCACGCTGGACGACCTTGAGAAGACCTACAGAGAGAACCTCACTGACGGGACGCCTGTGGGCGGCATCTACCACTTCGAGCTGATTCATCAGGTGCTGGACATCTTTGAACGCCAAGGCTTGAAGCCCGAGGTGCAAGAGATTTTTGCCGCCAACAACCGCGACTCGCGCCGTCCCGGTGCCACCGTGCTGAAGGAGCTGGCCGAGAAGTTCGGCGAACACGCCGTGGAAGCCCACCTGCTCAGGCGCGTCTACGCGAACATCATCATCCATGACGACGAGACCGACCACATCATCACCTGCCTCGCCGTGGCCTACCACCAGAAAGGCATACAGCTGGGCATCGGGCCGATGGTGAGGGTTTGCCACAACCAGACCATCCTCGGCGCCGAAGACGTGATAGCCAACTACGCCTGCTACGGACAGCACAGCGGCGCGACCCGCGTCGGCATCAAGGAGGTGATGCAGCAGGCACAAATCTGGGCCGAGAACTACGGCAACCAGCAGGAACACCGCCGGCAGGCCATGCAGCAGCTCGCCTCAGTGCCTTTCGCCTACGAGGACATGCTGCGCCTCATCGGAAGACTGGTGGAACAGCGCATCGTGCATGACACCAGCAACCCCAAGCTGCACGTCGGCACGCCCTACCCGCTGAGCAGCTGCCAAATCAACGAGACAGCGGAACAGATGCTGCTGATGATGGACGAGAGCGAGGAACGCTCGTACTGGGACGCTTACCAGCGGCTGAACACCGTCCTCAAACCCGACAGGATGGACATCCCCGCCGTCCTGCCTCAGTCCCTCTCCCTATTCGAAACCCTTAAACAACTATCCTTATGACTCAAGAAGAAAACAACAACGAGGCGTTGGCCTCGAAGAGAAGGAAGGTTCTGGCCTCCTTCAGGTCGAAGACACGGGTCTTTGACGACTATACGATAGAAGTGGAGCCCCAGGCCGTGGGCGAGCCCTCGCAGGTGGAGGTGAAGAAGGTAGGCCGCAGCAAGCGCTACCTCACCAATGGCAAGCAGCCCCTGGCCTGCATCGAGCTGAAAGTCCCTGCCGACGTGCCCGACCGTGCCGCCGCCTTCTTCAAGGAGCTGGACAAACTGACCAAGGACATCCAAGTCAGCAAGCCCCAGCTGCCCGCCACCAGGCAGCTGCTGAAGATGGACAACCTGCAGGTGTTCCACGACGAACAGACCGGCGAGGTGAACGCCTGGCTCCGCTTGGACACCCGCTCGTCCATCGCACCCTATCAACAATTGTCGAACCTCTTAGGCATCATCAACCAATGTTTTGCTATCAACGAAATTACCAGTCGCCCACAGAGCCTGTAAGCAAGGCACTGTTTGACAGCCTCGTCGACAGCGAGCAGACCCGCTGGCTCACGGCCACCCACCGTGAGCTGCGGGCCGCCCTGCCTGCCATAGCGGAAGGAGACAAAGCACTGCTGGAACGGTGGGAGTCGTTTGAGCCCTTCGTGAAGTACAGCCAAAAGCAGGCTGCCAGCAGGGCGAGGAAGACCAAGGGGCAAACCATAGGCGAGTGGTGGGCCACCCTCAGCGAGGAACAGAAGCTGCAGCACTACTGCCAGTACCTGAAGGAGAGCCTGCCCTTCGTCATCTTCATCGCCACCTACGACGAGACCGAGGCCGAGAAGAGCAAGAAACGCGGTGCTTGGCGCAAGCAGGCAGCATGCAGGCTGAATGGACTCTGCGTCATCGATTTCGACCATATCGAGGGCGACATGCGGCAGGTGTGGGACAAGGCCGTGGGCAACCTGTCGCAACAAGACTATGAACGCATCGTGCTGGCCTTCGTCACCCCCTCCAACCAAGGGCTGAAGGCCGTCTTCACCGCCGACCCGAAGATAGGCAACCTGGCCGACAACCAGATAGACCTTGCGCTGAAGCTGGGTCTGAACCCCGACCAGTCGGGCAAGGACGCGAGCCGAGGCACCTTCCTCACCCCCCGCGAGGACATCCTGCTGATTGACGAGAAGCGCTTGTTCACGTACCATGACGCGGCGTTCGCGAAGAAGTATGAGGCCTTGTATCATGAAGGGAAGTCGCAACCTACTAAAGACTGGGGGAAGAAAGGTAGGAAGTATGAGGTAGGAGGTAAGAGGTGTGAGGTAGGAGGTATGAAGACTTCGAGCGGGGATTCGTCCAAGGGTGTAGGGGATGGCGGATCCTTGTCCGCCATGACGGCTTCGGGGGGAGATTCGTCAAAAGGTGTCGGCCCTTCGACAGGCTCAGGGCCCTTAACGACTACACCCGAGCCCCAGAGCGTCATTGCGGGCGAAGACCCGCAATCTCCTGTGCCGAAGGGGGGACTCTTCCGTGACTCGGCATTGACGTATCATGGTGTGCCTTACCATAGTATTGTCGACGCTTGGCTTGACGGGAAGACGATTGAGCCGGGAGACCGGCACCGAACCTCGCTGAACCTGGCCGACCACCTGCGCTACATCACCGACAACGATGCAGGGTTGATAGAGACCATCCTGCGCCAGACGCCCTTCGTGGATGAAATCGTCCGCGAACGCGACGAGGACGTGGCGGGAACCGTAGCCAGCGCACAGAAGTACCAGATGTACAAGAACATCCCGCAACGGATGCGCGAAGCGCTTGTTAAATGCGGAATTATGAATGCGGAATGCGGAATTGTGAATGCAGAAATGCAAAGCATTCGACAAAGTCACTATGAAGAGAAGCCAGGCGATGCATCGCGATATTCCGAATTCCGAATTCCGAATTCCGAATTAAAAACCGACATCTACGCCGCCTTGCCCCTCGACCAATGGGCAGTGGAGTTGACCGAGCTTGCGAAGCACTACCCCTGCATGAAAGCCCTCTTCGCCAACGTCCATCCGCGCAAGTACCCCGCCGTGCTGTTCTCAGCCGCCGCCATGTTAGGCACCCTGATGACCCGCACGTGGTATCACTTCTGGTACGAGCCTTCCATCATGAGAAGGCTGAACTACTCCATCATCATCATCGGCAACCCGGGCTGCGGGAAGAACAACATCGAGCAGCTCTACAAGAAAATCTGCGACCCGATGATACAGGCCGACCAGGTGAGCATCGATGCGGTGAACCGCTACAAGGACGGCAGGAAGATCG
>CALEMB010000067.1 GCA_937902805.1 uncultured Bacteroidales bacterium | reverse complement strand
CCGGAGAAGGGCCGCCACCAAGCTCGTATCACCTACTGCATCTGCATTGAAGACCTGAAGGCCGCCATCAAGTGCCTCGAAGAGGCTTTGAAGGTGTATCCGGGAAAGTTGAGATAATCAATACATCAAGTATTTTGCCCTAACGGTCTTGAAAATCTCAAGGTCGTCCTTCCAAAAAGCGCGGATTTCATCTGCGCTTTTTCCGTTTTCTATGTCGCGTTGCAACTGCTTGTCGCCAGAGAGCAAACGGAAATAGTTGGTGAAGAAGGATTTGTCTTTCAACTGCTGGTAAGCCTCGATAATCCATTCCAGATGGAGCTGGTTGGTGTTGTGCTTGTAGTCGTGGGCAAACTCAACAAGGTTCTCGCCACGGCAACGCTGACCTTCCAAGAGAGGCTTGGAGGCTCCGGTCGTGCTTTTGGGCGTGAAAGTATAGCTGCCACGCATGTCGGGGTGGCCGTATACTTGGAAAGGTGTCTCTGTGCCGCGCCCGATGCTGACGATAGTGCCTTCAAAGAAGCACAAAGTGGGGTAGAGGTACACCGATTCCCAGTTGGGCAGGTTGGGCGAGGGCTTCACGGGCAATTCGTAAATGGCGTTGCGGTTGTATTTCTTAATAGGCATCACGGTGAGGTCGCAGGTGATGCCGTCCTTTAGCCAGCCTTCGCCATTCACCATCTTGGCATATTCGCCAATAGTCATGCCGTAGACAACAGGTACTTGGTGCAATCCCACAAACGACTGGTTTTCTGTTTTTAACATAGGACCATCCACATAGAAGCCATTGGGATTGGGACGGTCTAAGACGATGACGGGAATATGGTTTTCGGCGGCGGCTTCCATCACATAGCTCATGGTGGAGATGTAGGTATAGAAACGCACGCCAACATCTTGAAGGTCAAAGAGGATGATGTCAATGCCTTGCAGCATCTCGGGTGTGGGCTTTTTGTTTTTCCCATAAAGCGAGACGATGGTCAGGCCTGTTTTTTCGTCCTTGCCACTGTTCACTTTGGCACCCGCATCGGCAGTGCCACGAAAGCCATGCTCTGGCGTATAAATCTTGCGAATATCTACACCCAAGGAAAGCAAGGTGTCTACCAAATGTGTCTCGCCGACGATGCTGGTTTGGTTGCCGACAACACCGACGCGCTTACCCTCGATAAGTGGCAAATAATCATCTAGTTGCATAGCAGCGGAGATATAATGCGCCTTATTGACAAAAGTGAGCGAAGGAGAGGAAATGCTTACTCTTTGTGAGTCTTCATCCGTCTTGAAAATTTGGGCATGACCTTGCGCTAGGAAAGCGCAAAACAGCAGGGCTATGGAAAAGAATTGTCGTTTCATCCGAGTTTTATTTTTACCTTTGCAAAATTATTGAATTTACTGCAAATGTCGGGCCCAAAATTCATAGCAGACCGTATTTTTTCGCTTTCTAAGGAAAATCTTTCCTCGACGGTGATGCGTCTGGCCGTCACGAGTGTGGCTTTGGCCATCATTGTGATGCTGATTGCTTGGGCTGTTGTGGTGGGCTTCAAGAACCAAATCCGCGACAAGGTCATTGGTTTTGTGGCACCGATTCATGTGCAGTCGCTGGATAAAAATGAGTCGGTGGAGGAGACACCGTTCCAATTGGATTCGTTGTTAATCAGTAGGTTGAACTCTGTTGATGGCATTTCCCATTATCAGATGGTCGCCGACAAGGCGGGCATGATCAAGACCGACGATGAAATCCAAGGCGTGATATTGAAAGGCGTGGACGCGAACTACGACTGGACGTATTTCAGCAAGTGCCTTGTTGAAGGCAAAACGCCTGAATACAAGGCCGATGAACGCTCCACTGAGGTGTTGCTTTCCAAAGTGATTGCCAACAAGATGCTGCTCAATGTGGGTGATGATGTGCGCGTGTGGTTCATCGACAAGGACAACCAAGCTCGTGGCAGAAAGTTCACGGTGAGCGGCATTTTCGAGACGGGACTCTATGAGTTCGACGAGCGTTATGTCTTCGCCGACCTCAACCAAATCCGTAAGCTGAATGGCTGGGAAGATGACGAGGCTGGTCTGTTGGAAATTTCATTGAAAGAAGGTTACGATGCTGATCAGGTGAATGAAAAGCTATATTACACCTTGCCCGCCAGTTTGGCTTCTTACACGGCCCGCGACAGTAATCCGCAGATCTACGACTGGCTCGATTTGCTCGACACCAATGTCTGGCTTATCATGGCCTTGATGTTGCTTGTGGCGGGCATCACCGTTATTAGCATGTTGCTGATTATCATCATCGAACGTACTTCCACCATCGGCCTGTTGAAGGCCATGGGCGCCAGCAACAAGTTCGTCCGAGAGGTATTCTTGCGTCGCTCGTTGCGCATTTTGCTCATTGGAATGTTGATTGGTAATGTCATCGGTTTAGGCTTCTGCTTCTTGCAACAAGCGACGGGCATCATCAAACTGGATGCCGCAACCTATTACCTCTCTGCCGTGCCCATTGAATTGCATCTTACTACGGTGATTCTCATCAATTTGGGCACACTATTGCTGTGGGTCTTGATGCTGCTCATTCCGACATCAGTCATTAACCGCATTAGTCCTACCAAGTCGATTCGTTTTGAATGATGATTTTTTCCCTAAAAAAGCGTGTCGTTTCGATAAAATGCCTATCTTAGCAGCCAAATCAACTATGTTATGATGAAAGATTGTACCATTATGCCGCTGAAAGGCTACGGCGAAATACCTTTCGGAATGTCGCTTGACGAAACGGTCAAGTTGTTGGGCATGCCCGAGTTTTATGAAGAAGTGAGCGATATGGAAGAAACGGGCAACCGCTCCATCTATTACGAATATGAGGATATTCAGACGAGTATCTATTTCGAGGGCATCACCAAATCTGTTGTGGCCTATTTTGAGACAGAAAATGAGGGTGCCACCCTTTATGGAAAGAAAGTGTTTGACCTCAAAAAAGACGAAGTCATCAGCTTGATGAAAGCCAACGGGTTCAAAGAGTTGGAGGAAGAAACAGAGGATGGCGAGTTGCGTGTTTCCTTTGAGGATGCCATGACAAATTTCTTTTTCGAGGATGATGTGATGACTGTGGTAAGTTGGGGCGTCTTGGTTGATGAACAAGGGGATATAATCTGATGAAATCCACCAAGTTACAACAGAAATACGATGCCTTCGTAGCCTATTTCGAGGAGCACATGCCTGTTGCGGAGTCGGAGCTGCAATACGAAAATCCGTATCAGCTGCTCGTGGCGGTGATTTTGTCGGCACAATGCACCGACAAACGGGTCAACATGACCACACCTGCCTTGTTCCAGCGTTTTCCGACGCCACAAGATATGGCGAATGCTTCTGTCGAAGAGATTTACTCCTATATCAAAAGCATTTCCTATCCCAACAACAAGTCCAAGAACTTGTTGGGTATGGCTCAGACCCTTGTGAGTGACTTCAACGGCATCGTCCCCGACAATCTCGATGACTTGCAGGAACTGCCTGGTGCGGGCCGCAAGACCGCCAATGTGATGATGGCTGTAGCTTTTGACCAACCTGCCATGCCTGTCGACACGCACGTGTTTAGGGTGGCCAACCGCATCGGCTTGACCAAGAACTCCAAGAATGTTTTGGAGACCGAAAAGACATTGGTGGCGCATCTGCCTCAAGAGGTGATGTCAAAGGCGCACCATTGGCTCATTTTGCATGGACGCTATGTCTGTTTGGCCAGAAAACCCAAATGTGGGGAATGTGGCATTACCCAAATCTGTGATTTTCATCAGAAAAAGCAAAAAGCGCAATAGCTCAAGAATAAGAATTTAAAACACAATACAATGAGTACAGGAAAAAAAGTATGGATTATCATTAGCTCCATCATCGTGGTGGCTGCTGCGGTTTTCGTTTTCTTCAAGTTCTTTTTTGTCTTCGGTACTGGTGTGAAAGCTGGAGAGTTGAACTTGTTCGTCTACAAAGGTTATGTCTTCAAGACCTACGAAGGCCGACTGATTCAGGCAGGCTATAATTCCAAGAATAGCAACAACACCATCCAGTCGAACGAGTTCAACTTCTCGGTAAAGGACAAGAAAGTGGCCAAACAACTGGAGCGTTGTACGGGTAAGATGGTTGAATTGCATTACAAAGAATACCTCGGCACTTTGCCATGGCGTGGCATGACTAAGTATGTGGTTGACAGCGTCTATTCGGTAAGTTCAGCGAATGGGACGACAGAAGTGCCGATAGCCATTCCTACGGAGGTGCTTTAGTTACTCCTCGAAATCTCCAGCTTCCCGATTTCCACCTCGTTGTTCTCGGAGATAATCTCAATCCAAGTGTTGTCTTCGCTGAACCACTTGTATTGTGAACCGATGCGGAAGAGGAAGGTCTTTTCTTCTGCGGTAGCCGCTATGGGCAGCACGAAACCGCCGTTCTTTCCGCCTGCTCCACCGAAGGAGACAATCATCGGGAAGGTCTTCTCGGGATGCGGGTTGCGCACCTTGATGATGATGTAGTTGGAACGGCGCACAGACACCTCAATCTTGTTGAAATCAAAGCGTTGGGCTTGTCCGGCAGCCAAGAGCAACGGCTCGCTGTTCAGCTCATAGAGTTTGTTCTGCTCGATGATCTCACTGATGCGGGCAATCATTTCGGTGGGGTAGGTCTCAAGACCAAGCTCTTCGGCTTTGGTGTAGGCCTCTATGGCTTTGTCGAAGGTGTTGCTTCTGAAGTGGCCGTCACCCTCTTTCACGAAGGTGTTGTATTGTGCTCTCAAAGCAGCGATGCGGTCGTTCTCCGACTTTTGGGCAATGGCTAGTTGCGCTGTCGCCGTCGCGTCCTCAGGCTTGTAGACCAAGGCCGACTGATAATGAGTGATGGCATCCGCAAACTTCTCGGAACTCATGGCTTGGTTGCCGGCATTCATCGCGTTGTTGTAGTTGGCTTCCAACTCGGCAGCCATCTGCGCGAGGATGCTATTGATTTCATTGATTTTGGCAGTGGCGGTGGCATTGCCTTCATCAAAAGCAATGACTTCTTGGTATTTCACCTTGGCGGTGGCATAGTCTTGTTGGGCAAATACGGCCTCGGCAGCGTCAATCATGGACTTGATGGTGGCTTGGCGTTCCGCTTCAGCAGCGGCGAGGGCAGCCTGACGAGCGGATTCCTCCTCTGCGGCGATGCGTGCGGCTTCAGCCTCGGCGGCCAATCTTGCGGCCTCTTCTTCTGCGGCAATGCGGGCCGCCTCTTCAGCAGCCAAACGAGCAGCTTCCTGTTCGGCAGCAATCCTTGCGGCCTCTTGCTCAGCGGCAATGCGGGCAGCTTCAGCTTCTGCGGCCAACCTAGCGGCTTCGGCCTCGGCAGCCAGACGTGCTGCTTCTTGTTCAGCAGCGATACGTGCGGCCTCTTCGGCATCTTGCTGTGCGATGAGCGGGTCGAGGCGGGCAATCATGTCGGTGGCGTAGGCATCGCCAGCAACAACGAGCAATGCGCTTTGATATTGGGCTTTGGCTTCTTTGTAAGCCTTGTTTTCATAGAGTTGGTCGGCGGCGGCGATGATGCCATTGTATTGGTCGGCAACGCCTTTGGCGGTTTGGTATTCAGTGCGTTTGGCGTTGGCTTCCTCGTCATTGGGGAAAAGCTCAAGGGCTTGGTCAATCTTTTCAATTGCCGCTTCATAGTTCTTGCGCAGCCCAAACTGACGGCCTTCTTCCATCAACTTGTCGAAGCGGGCCACTTTTTCGGTATAGAGTTGTTTCTTTTGCCTGGCTTCGGTCAGCTTTTCCTTGGGGAGTTTATCGTTGGGGAAGATGCCTGCAGCGGTCTCGAACTGCATGATGGCAGCATCGAAGTTGTCTTCGGCCAGCAGGCTTTCACCCAAGTTCATGGCTGTGTCGAAGGCATCTTGTTTGTCTTGGCGTTCTTTGAGGATGGCGCGTACTTCATTGGCTTGTCCGGTCACATATTTGTCGTTGGGGAAGACCTGCAAAGCGCGTTCGTATTCTGCGAGGGCCTCCTCATATTTCTGTTGACTGTAGAACTGGTCGCCCGTGTCGAGGTGGGCATAGAAGATTTCCTGCTTGGCACCATCTTCCTGGATTTTCTTCACCGCCTCGTCCAACTTCTTCTTTGCTGTCGGGTCGTTGGCCTTTTGTTTGAGCGCCATCTCGTAATAGGTCTTGGCGCTGATGTAGTCTTTGGCGTTAAACTTGTCGTTGCCTTTCTTCATCAGCGACTCGTACGATTCGGCATTTTGGGCTTGGACGGTGGTGGCACCCAACACGAGGGCGGCACCGAAAAGGAAAGAGAATATAATGCGTTTGTTCATTTTCGTTGATTTATCCTTTTGTTAACGAAGTAATGGTCATATTATTGTTTTCGTTTTCTTTTTCCGTCATGGCGGAGGAACATCCGCCATCTCCCGAGCGATAGTGCATCTTTTACGCTTGGGAGATTGCGGGTCAAGCCCGCAATGACGGCCCTACGGTTCCGTCTTTAATGGTAACGGTGCGGTCCGACATGGAGGCCAACTCTGGGTTGTGGGTGACGATGACGAAGGTTTGCCCCAACTCGTCGCGGAGGCGGAAGAACAGGTTGTGCTACTCTTGTGCCGACGTCGAAGCGAGGTTGCTCGTATGCTCGTCGGCCAGCACCAC
>CALEMB010000066.1 GCA_937902805.1 uncultured Bacteroidales bacterium | reverse complement strand
GTTCATGCCGCAGGCTCGGATGATCATAGGCTCGAACACCATCATGAGGATGGTGAAGATGATGGAGATGGAGATGGCCAGCGAGAGGTCTTCTTTCTTGGCTTTGGCGGCGGCACCCGTGGCGATGGCAGCGCTGGTACCGCATACTGAGGTGGCGGAGGCCAAAGTGATGACTAACGGCTTGTTGTCAATCTTCAGGACCTTGGTGCCAAACCACCACATGAAGATGATGACGATGGGCGTCACAATCCAGGCGATGCCGAGACCGTAAGGACCGAACTTGGCGATGTTGGAGAACAACACCGAGAAACCCATGATGACCAAACCAGTCTTGATATAGAACTCAGTGCGGATGGCAGGTCTCAGCCATTCGGGCGTGCCGACGGTATTGGAAATCAACAGGCCGATGAGCAAGGCCCAGAAGGCCCATTCGAGATAACGGTTCAGCGTGAACTCGGCACTCACCAGACGCACTACGATGCAGATGATAAACAGCACGACGAAGGCGGGAATGAACTTGCCAACCTTTTCGCCTTGCAACTTGATGCCGATGGCAAATAGAATGCCGAGCACCAAGAAGGTGCGGAGCAGCTTAATCCAGAAAACTCCATTGAATTGAGCAGCCAATGATTTCTTTTCTTCTACATTCTCCCACCAATGCCATGTGCTAAATTTGGCGGCGGAAAAGTCAAAACTTTGGGTGAGGACAGAAATGCAGCCGATGGCAATGATGATGAAGCCAATCCAAACGGCAAGCCAGTCTTCTTTTTGCCAAAGGTTGGATGCTTTATTGTTTGACATAATCTATAGGTTTAGATGATGTTAGAACTTGAAGTTGACAGCTGCCACCACACGATTGGTGAAAGCTTTCTGATAGGTGTCGTCTCCGATAAGATTGTGGGTCTTAATCAATTGATAGTTGAGCTTGACGTTCACATACTTGATGGGCCAATAGCTGAGACCAACAGTGTAGAAAGTGGTGCCGCTCTTTGCAAGGCTGACATCCTTCGTGAAGTGCTCGTAACGTAAGACGGGCATGAGTTGTTGGCTCTTTTCTTTGCCGAGCTTGAAGTTGTAGCCAGCCACGGCATAGTAACCGCTGCTAAGGAAACGGTCTTCTGAGATGATGACGTTGTTCGTGTCTGCAACGGTGTTATATCCAGTGACACCGCTCAGGTATTCGGCACGGACAACCAAGTTGCCATTGTCGTATTGGGCACCTACAGCCCAACGGTTACGCGTACCACAGTCAACAACGTTTGTAGAATACTTGCCGTTGTAGTACGATCCGCTTAAAGTCAAGTCCTTCAAGCCGGGATGAATGTTCAAGCGACCTATGATGTCCTTGCGGTTGTTGTTGTCGGCAAAGTTGGCGCCATTGCCATTGAATACACCGATGCTGTAATCGACGACATGATAGAGGGTTTTACCTTCCTTCTTCACGGCGAAGAGGTTGCCCGAGGCCATCACGCCAAAGTCTCGGCCGAGTTTACCAACACCGCAGACATCATTATAGCCAACGAGTTTGGTGATAGACTCGCCATAGTCGTAGATTTCGAGGTTGACGGGGTTGAGGGGGCTTTCGAGGGAGAACGGGGTTTTGAACTGACCGATCTGGATGGCGAAAGCATCACAGGCCTTGAATTTCAGGTAAGCATCGACGAGGGCAGGGGTGCCGCTGAAATCGCCTTGCAGTTTGTAGGAGAATCTTTCACCGAACTTGCCATCGATGGAAAGACGGGCACGGCGAATCTTGAACTCATTGTCCATGAGATTGCCCTGGTCGTCCATGTTGGCCGTATAGAAAGCCTGTACAAATCCGGAGATTTTGGGCCATTCCAGACCGCTCTTTGACTCGGGCTTCTCGGGTGCATCGCCAGGCTTTTCTGCGGTCTTCTTGGGCTTCACCACGGGCTTGTGGGTCTTCGGTTCTGATGGTGCTGGCTTTGCCTCAGGCTTGCCTACAGGCTTCATCTCAGCCTGCTTTTTTAATTCGTCCTGTTTTATTCTCTCAATTTCTCTTTTCTCAGCTTCTCTTTTCTCAACTTCTCTATTCTCAGCTTCTTTTTTTTCGACTTCCTTCTGGAGCCTGTCGGCTTCAGCAGGGTTTTCGGTTTGAGTTCCGGGATTCTGAGGTTGGGTTGGTTTTACTTGTGCGTTGAGGCACAACGGAATGGCTAACAGCAACATTCCAATAATGATGCGAAAACTGTGTTTCATAGTAGTTAGATTTAAAAGTGTTTTTCAATTGATTTCGGCTGCAAAAATAGTAAAAATACTTATAGTAAATATATTTACTATTTATTTTTGCATAAAAACAAGCATATAGAGTATTCAGTTATATGTTATTTGGGCGTTGGAGGACATCGGCATGACGCGTCATTTCTTCAAAGGTAATCTTGAACCACTCGGTGTAATGCTCAGGATACAGGGCGATGTCTTTTGACAGGTCGTCAATGGTCATGTATTTCCATGATGCGACTTCGTCGGTGTTGATGCAGGGGATATTGTCGCTTTGGCCAATCCAAACATGGTCGAACTCGTGCTCGGTGAGGCCTTGCCCGACGGGTGCCTTATATATAAAGGTGTAGACTTCGTGCATCTCGCAGCGCATGCCCATCTCTTCCCAAAGGCGGCGTGATGTGGATTCTTCAAGCGTCTCACCGTCGCGGGGATGACTGCAACAGGTGTTGGTCCAGAGGCCAGGGGAGTGGTACTTGGATAAAGCCCGTTGCTGCATAAGGAGTTCGCCTTTCGTGTTGAAGATAAAGATGGAAAAGGCACGGTGCAGGTGCGGCTCGACGTGGGCCGCTTGCTTCTCCATCAAACCGATGGGGTTGTCCTGCTCGTCGACGAGGATGACCTGTTCCATCATACGTTGAATCTAATGTTGAGAATGTCACCGTCTTGCACGATGTATGTCTTGCCTTCCACACGGAACTTACCTGCTTCCTTGACGGCGGCCTCACTGCCATATTTCAGGAAGTCCTCGGTGCTCATCACCTCAGCGCGGATGAAGCCACGTTGCAGGTCGCTGTGGATGGCACCAGCGGCGATAGGTGCTGTGTCGCCCACATGGATGGTCCAGGCACGGGTCTCATCGGGACCGGTGGTGAAGAAGGAATGCAGGTTCAGAGTGTGGTAGGCGGTGCGGACGAGTTTGTTCACGCCGGGTTCGGTCAGGCCAGCGTCTTCCATGAAAATCTGGCGGTCGTCGGCATCGAGTTCGGCGATTTCAGCCTCCAGCTTACCTGCAATAATCAACATCTCTTGTCCATCCTTCAAGGCGGCTTTCACGGCATCGGAATATTTGTTTCCAGTCGTGGCAGAAGCATCATCCACATTACAGACGTAGATCATGGGCTTGGCGGTGAGCAGTTGGATGTCTTGCACAAAGCGTTTGTCTTCTTCAGCCACCTTAGCATCGCGGGCGTTGCCGAAGTTCTCCAAGGTCTCCTTATAGACACTGAGGACGTCAAAGGCTTTTTTGTTGTCCTTTTCGCCGTTTTTCAGCAGCTTGTTCACACGTTCCAGTTTGCGGGTGACCAAATCCAAGTCGCGGACTTGAAGCTCAAAGTCAACGAGTTCCATATCGCGCACAGGATCGATACTGCCTTCGCTGTGGGGAATGTTAGGGTCGTCGAAGCAGCGTAGTACGTGTATGAGGGCATCCATAGTCTGCACCTCGGCGAGGAGCTTGTTGCCCACGCCTTGCCCGCCTTTGCTCAGCCCGGGCAGGTCGACGATTTCGACTGTGGCAGGCACGATGCGCTTCGAATGTGAGATGTTGTCGATGAGTTTGAGGCGCTCGTCAATCACCTCGCACATGCCTATGTTCGACTTCGAGGCAAAGCCAATTTCCGCCTTGGTGTTTGATATACAGTTGAATATGGTGGTCTTTCCAACGCTTGAGAGACCGATGATTCCGCAATTCAGTGACATATTGATGTGTTTTTAATTGAATGCAAAAATAATAAATAATTCATTGCCTGTTGCCCGCATTCCAGTCGATTTTCTTGTATTCCGAGTCGAAATTGAGCTTGGAATGGATTTGCTCCTCCAAGTTGTTCAGTATGGATGCATGGGCTTGCTTTCGTGAGTTTTCCTGCTGCTTGTTGATGTATTTCAAGCCGAGTTTCCACAGTTTGAAGTCGCCCCAGAGGAAAATGATATATATGATGCCGCCGATGAGAGGCACATAGCTGGCAATCATTAGTAACCAATCGAATAGGCCGTGGGCGAGCATAGCTAACAGCAGTCCCGACCACAGATTGGCAGCGCGTTTCTCGGGATGGAACTTGGCCATAGAGAGGAAATAACCCATTATCACGCCAAAGAGGAAATGGCCTGGCACGGATAGCAGAGCCCTGACCACACCGGTTTGGACACCGTAGCTGAATACATATTCGATGTTCTCGATACAAGCGAACCCCAAACCGATGAAGGAAGCATAGACAATGCCATCGAAATACTCATCGAAGTTTTTGTCGCGCCAGATGAATATCATGAAAATGATGAACTTACTTAGCTCTTCTGGGATGCCTGCCTCCATGAAAGCGGAGAAAAAAACAGTTTGCGCCAATGCTGTTTCTCCCAAAGCCAGGTCCAAAAGTGTGACAATCAAGATGTCCAACGGGATGGCAATCATGCCGCCGATGAAAGCTTTGGCCAAGGACTTGATAGGCTCTTTTTGGTATTTGTCTTGACGGTAGATGAAGACCATCAGCACCATGACGGGTAGGATGGCGATCGCGAAGAGAAGGAGATAATACAACATAGGATTGGTTTTTCTTTTGCAAAAATAGGAGATTTATGAATGAAAAACCTTATTTTTGCACAAAATTTTCTTTTATGCAAGAAATGATCCTCATTCTTGACTTCGGTTCGCAGGTGACCCAACTGATTGGTCGCCGCTTGCGTGAGCTGAATGTCTATTGCGAAATTCATCCCTTCAATAAAATCCCGGCCATAGGCGAGAATGTCAAAGGCGTGATTCTCAGTGGCAGCCCGTTTTCTGTGCGTGACGAGAAAGCACCCATTGCCGACTTGTCGAACATCAAGGGCAAGTTGCCCTTATTGGGTATCTGCTATGGTGCGCAGTTCATCTCCCACCATTTTGGTGGTGAGGTCAATGGTAGCATTGCCCGCGAATATGGTCGCGCCATGCTGACTGTCGTTGATGAAGCATCACCGCTGTTCAAGAGCGTGAGCAAGACAAGTCAGGTGTGGATGAGCCATGGCGACACCATCGCCAAGCTTCCCCAAGGTGCTCGTGTCATTGCTTCAACCGAAGACGTGGAGAACGCTGCCTACAAGATTGACGGTGAAGAGACCTACGCCGTACAGTTCCACCCCGAGGTGTTCCACACCAAGGAAGGCCCGCAGATGCTGGCCAATTTTGCCTTGGGCATTTGTGGCTGCAAGGGCGACTGGACCCCGGACTCGTTCATCGACAACACGGTGGCGAGTCTGAAGCAGCAACTCGGCAATGATAAGGTCATCCTTGGCCTTTCGGGTGGTGTTGATAGCACCGTGGCCGCAGTTTTGTTGAACAAGGCGATAGGGCAGGACCTGACCTGCATCTTTGTGGATAACGGTCTGTTGCGCAAGAATGAGTTTGAGGAAGTGCTCGACTCATACAAGGAGATGGGCCTCAATGTGATAGGTGTTCACTCCGGGCATTTGTTCCTCGAAAAGCTGAAAGGTGTCACCGACCCCGAGGCAAAGAGAAAAGCCATCGGCTCAACCTTTATCGACGTGTTTGACGCAGAGGCGCAGAAGATTGAGGGAGCACGCTGGTTGGCGCAAGGCACCATCTATCCTGATGTCATCGAGAGCGTGAGCGTCAACGGGCCGAGTTGCAAAATCAAGTCGCACCACAATGTGGGCGGCTTGCCCGAAAAGATGAATTTGAAGATTGTGGAGCCGCTACGTTCCCTCTTTAAGGACGAGGTGCGTCGTGTGGGTCGTGCCTTGGGCATCAAGCGCGAGCTGATTGGCAGACATCCTTTCCCGGGACCGAGCCTTGGTATCCGTATCTTGGGCGAAGTCACCGAAGAGAAGCTCCGCATCCTTCGTGATGCCGACGATATTTTCATTAA
The DNA here is from genome assembly GCA_937902805.1 of uncultured Bacteroidales bacterium. Lineage (GTDB taxonomy): Bacteria > Bacteroidota > Bacteroidia > Bacteroidales > F082 > Limimorpha. The sequence goes on along the minus strand of CALEMB010000066.1, from coordinate 684 downwards.
GGGATTGCGCAACTGGCCCTGCGAGTTGCCGAGTGCCTCGTATCCCAACGAGATGGCCGACAACCTTTACGACAGCATTTGGCAAGCAGGCACCATCCTGTTGCCTGTGAAGTCAGTTGGTGTGATGGGCGACGAAAGAAGTTATGAATACACTATCGCCTTGCGCGCAGTGATTTCCACCGACGGCATGACTGCCGACTGGGTGCATCTGCCGTATGAGTTCATGGCCAAGGTGTCGAACGATATTATTAATAAGGTGAAGGGCGTCAATCGCGTGTGCTACGACATTTCTTCGAAGCCGCCAGCGACCATTGAATGGGAATAACCTTGTAAATGAATAAGATAATGAAAAATAGACTGCTTTTCTTGCTCTTTTTCCTGCTGGGAATGCTGTTTTGTGGTTCTTTGAATGCCCAAACGGAGCGTTCGAAGAACATTACTAAAATCAGTGGCAAGGAATATTATATGCACCATGTGAAGCAGGGAGAGACGCTTTGGAGACTTTCCAAACTATATAATGTGTCTATTGAAGAGATAGAGACCCTGAATCCTGATGTAAAGAATGGATTGAAGGCAGGACATGTGTTGGGTATTCCTGTACGTCCTGAAATAGAAAAGCCTGAAAATCCCGTCGTGGTAGATCGAGATCGGAAGAGCGTCGTGTAGGGAAAGAGTGTAGATCTC
>CALEMB010000065.1 GCA_937902805.1 uncultured Bacteroidales bacterium | reverse complement strand
CGATCTGGCGGCCTGCATCAGGTTATCCAAATCGGAGCGAAGTCCTAGGATGCTGAAGTTCGACATCTGCAAATCATCGCAATCTTCTGAGGCATTGATTTGGCTTTCAATGGTTTTCACTTCCTCTTCCATGGCCTTGAACTGTTTGGATGTTTTTTCGCCACAAGCGCACACGCCAAGTGTCAAAGCCGTCAGCATAGTTATGATCGATAGTCTGTTCATGGGTTTGGTTTTTCAGGCTTCAAAAATACACAAAAAAAACGAGACCTGTGCAGAAACGGCACAAAATTTCACCAGTGCGGTTTCATATAATAAATAAGGTGATTTTTTAGAGCGAAACGATACCAAAGATAGCATCACAACCTTATCATAATCAAACCCTTATAAGTTATGAACAAAACATGTTGATTACTTTTCGTGGAAAATCGGGAATAGTTTATTGAAATATGGGTTGGGAATTAAAAGGAATGGCTTATATTTGCACGGTTTAATAGGCCGATCTGGAAACAGAAAAACATGATAATCAATACAATCAACTCAATTATTAACATTAAATTATTACCTATGAAAAAGTTATTTACTTTTTTCTTGGCTATGATTGCCTCCATTAGCTTGATGGCTCAGGTGACTACCTCAAGCATCAGTGGAAAAATCACTGACAACAACAAGGGTACGCTTCCGGGCGCCACGGTTGTTGCCACGCACACCCCTTCGGGTTCACAGTATTATGCTGTGGCCGATGCCAACGGTAATTACCGTTTGCTCAACATCCGTCCCGGTGGTCCTTACACGATTGAGTACCGCATGGTCGGTTTCCAGACGGTCAAGCAGGAAGGCGTCACTGCCACCTTGGGTGAGACCAAGATCCTGAATGTCCGCTTGAATGAAGAGGCCATTGGCTTAGGCGAGGTCTCCGTCGTAGCAGAGGCTGTTTCAAATGGCATGGACAGCGACCGCGCTGGTGCCACAACGGCCATCAACAACGAGCAAATCGCCGCTCTGCCCACCATCAACCGTAGCTTGAACGACGTGTTGGCCCTGACACCTCAGGCTGCCGCCACTTCCAACGGTCTGGCTATCGGCGGTGGTAACTACCGTCAGTCCTACGTCACCGTTGACGGTGCTGCTTTCAACAACGCCTTCGGTATCGGTGGCAACCTGCCTGCCGGTGGTAGCCCCATCTCCTTGGACGCTATCGAATCCATGACCATCAACATCACTCCTTTCGACGTCCGTCACAGCGGCTTCACTGGCGGTGCCATCAACGCCGTCACCAAGAGTGGTACCAACAACTGGCATGTGAGTGTTTACGATTACTTCACCAATGACGGTCTCATCGGTTCCAAGTATGGCAAGAAAGATGAACTCGGCAACTATCCCGATCGTCTGAAGCTTGCGAAATCCTTGGATAACACCGTCGGCATCAGCGTTGGCGGTCCCATCGTGAAGAACAAGTTGTTCTTCTTCGTGAACTTTGAATACCAAAGCGACGTTGACCCTGGTCAAACCCAATTCGCTCGCGAAAACGAGGGTGACGACTGGGGCGGTGGCACCCAATACAGCCGTCCTACTGTTGAGAGAATGGAAATGATGAAGGACTACCTGATGACCAAGTACAACTACAATCCTGGCCGCTACCAGAACTACAGCGCCAGCACTCCTGACCTCAAGTTGATTGCCCGTTTGGACTGGAACATCGGCGACAAGGACAAGGTCAATGTCCGTTACAGCTTGGTGAAGAACAAATATTCAAGCGCTCCTTCAAGCTCCATCAACCCGCTCTCAAGCTCGGTCTACAACCGTAACACCTACGGCCGTACCTCTGAATATGCCTTGTATTTCGAGAGCAGCCGTTACTTCCAGGAACAGAACTTCAGCTCCGTCGCCGCTGAGTGGAACCACAGCTTCGCAAGCGGTAGAGGCAACAATATGTTGCGTGCCACTTATTCGCGCCAGAATGAGCCTCGTAGCTTCGTGGGCGACCTCTTCCCCACCGTCGATATTCTTGAACCTTTGGAAGATGGCACCAAAGCCGTCTACACCAGCTTTGGTCCCGACCCGTTCACCTACGGCAACCTTCGTGACGTGCAAACCGCAGTCGTCACCGACGAAGTGACCTACACCGCTGGCTTCAACAACTTGACCTTCGGTGCCCAGTACGAGTTCGACAACACCAAGAACGGCTTCATGCAAGGTGGCGCTGGCTACTATGTCTACAACTCATGGGAGGACTTTGTGAACGATGCCAACCCGGCCGCTTTCGCCATCACCTATGGTAACAACGCTGATCACAAGCAGGTTTATCCTTCCTTCAACTATATGCAAGGATCAATCTATGCTCAGGACGAAATGAACCTCAGCGACCGCTTCAAGCTGTCTGTCGGTCTCCGCGTCGAAGTGCCGTGGTATCCTTCCATCGCTGGTTACAATATCAACAAGGAATTTTCTGAAGGTTGGAACGATGCTGATGGTGTCCACCATGCCATTGCCGATGGTAACAACTCCATGAGCGGCCTCTCCACCGCCGACATGCCGAAGGCTCGCGTGAACTTCTCACCCCGTTTGGGCTTCAACTGGGACCTCACCGGAGATCGTAAGTACATCATCCGTGGTGGTTCCGGTCTCTACACCGGCCGTCTGCCTTTCGTGTGGATTGTTTCCACCGTGGGTAACTCCAACTGCTTGCAGAACCAATACATCAACAGTAACGAAGAGACCCAAATCTCTTTCTTCACCAGCCCGACTGACATTATCAACAACAACTCCAACCTCCTGCTGACTGGCGATCTGCCGGCTCCTCAGTCCACCACCATCATGGACAAGAACCTCCGCATGCCTCAGACTTGGAAGAGCAGCTTGGCCTTCGATATCACTATCCCTGGCAACATCAAATTCACTGCTGAAGGTATCTACAACAAGGACATCGCCTCTGTTGCTGTCACCAAGCTCGGTATCGTGGAAGATGGCACCATCCAACTGCCTGGTGAACCTGGCGAAAGAATCGTATGGAAGAGCGAAGGCATCACTAACTCCCTTGGCAAAGCCGTCACACCTTATTATATTACCAACACTGACAAGCACAACAATGGCTACTACTACAGTGTCATGGGTCAGTTGAGCAAGGACTTCAAGTGCGGTCTCAACTTGATGGCTGCCTACACCTACGCTGAAGGCAAGAACGTCACCGACGGTATCGGCGACCAAGTCACCTCGGCCTACAACACGAATGCTTTTGGTGTCAACGGCTCCAACGTCCACGAACTTGGCTATAGCAGCTACGTCACGCCTCACCGTGTGCTCTTCAACCTCGGTTGGACCTGGCACGTCGGTCAACACACCACTGAGACTGTTGGCCTTTACTATGAAGGCTTCAACCACTGCTACATTGGCGGCTACAGCTACACCCGCTACAGCTACACCATGACCAGCAATGTGAATGGTGACGGTGGTTCCAACAGCTTGGCTTACATCCCGACCGAGGCACAGCTCTTCGCCGACAACACACCTTACACCAACCCTGAAGAATTCAACAACTTCATCAAGGCTGACAAGTATTTGAGCGCTCACCGTGGCATGTATGCCGAACGTGGTGGTGCCATCGCTCCTTGGAGACACACCTTCAACTTCAAGTATGAAAGAACCTATAAGTTCAAGGCTGGCCCGAGCATCAGTGCTGGTGTCGATATCAAGAACCTCGCCAACCTGTTCTGGAGAGGCTGGGGCAACATGCAGCGTCTGAGCAGCAGCGACATCGTGAAGCTCACCGGCAACGGTACTGAAGAGGATCCTTACAAGTACACGTTCACCGATCCTACTTGGAACACCTACGCCAGCACCTACTCCACTTGGTCAATGGCTCTGAACCTGCGTTTCAACTTCTAATCCGAATTGTTCCAATCCAAAAAAGCACCTCGCAAGGGGTGCTTCTTTAGTTGTGTCATCACAAAAGAAAAGCACCTCGATTGAGGTGCTTTTGTTGTTGGCATGAATTGCCGCTTTGCTTATTCCTCAGCGATCTTCAGCTTCTCTTCCAGGACCTTCAGGTCTTCCTTGGCCTTGTTAATCTTCTTTTCGTACTCGGCGCGCATCAGCTCCGAGTTCTTGCTGTTGGAGAAGAATCCGATGTTGTTTTCCATGGCTGCGATTTCGTCGCGCAGCTTCTGGATGCGGGTCTGCAAGGTGTTGCGTTCGCGGCGCACCTTGTCGTTGGCGTTCGGATCGTCCTTCCATGTGTCCATCATCTCGCGGAACTCATTGGTCGATGCCTCGTTCTGGTTCTTGCGCATGGTGTCGAAGAAACCGTCGATAAGCTCGCGGTATTCCTTGTTGATGGCATCCTTGTGCTTCATCGGCACATAGCCGATTTCAATCCAACGCTTCTGGAAGGCCTTGATGGCATCCATATTCTCATTGCGGTTCGGTCCAACTTCGAAGGCCTTGATTTCCTCAAGCAGGGCTTTCTTGGCAGCGAGATTGGCTTCCTCTTCCGTGCGGCGGCCACTGAAGTGCTCGTTCTTACGGTTGAAGAAGGTGTCGCAAGCGGCGCGGAAGCGCTTCCAGATTTTGTCGGCATGACGCTTCGGTACGGGGCCGATGGTCTTCCATTCTTCCTGAAGCTTCTTCATCTGCTCGGTGGCATTCTTCCAATCCGTCGACTCCATCAAAGCTTCGGCTTCGCTGCAAAGTTGACTCTTGCGCTCGAGGTTTTCGGTCTGCTTGTCTTTCAGTGAGGCAAAGAACTCCTTCTTCATGGCAAAGAACTTGTCCATAGTGCCACGGAAGCGTTGCCAGATTTCCTCGTTGTCCTTCTTGCTGGCAGGACCGACCGTCTTCCAAACGCCGAAGATGTCTGAAAGCTCGGTCGACTTCTTCTGCCAGGCGTTCACGCTGGTATAAGGCTCGGCGATAAGCTCATCGGCCTTCTCACACAGCGTCTTCTTGGCTTCGAGGTTGGCTGTTTGCTCTTCCTCAATCTTGGAATAATGCTCGCGGCGGATGGCGTTAATCTTGTCGGTAGCAGCCTTGAAGCGTTCCCAAATCTCGTCTTTCTTGTCTTGCGGGACGGGGCCGACTTCCTTCCAATCCTCATGCAGCTTCTGCAATGCCTTGAAGGCCTTGGTGATGGACTTCTCATCAAGGAGTTCTTCAGCCTTCTCGCAAAGGTCAATCTTTGCGTCGAGGTTCTTCTTCATGTCGAGGTCACGTAGCTCACGGCCGATGCGCACCTTGTCGAAAAACTTCTCGACGAGGAAATGGTAGTTGTTCCAGAGATTGGAATTTTCCGCCGGCGGCACGGGGCCGATTTCCTTCCAGCGGTCTTGCAGGGCGCGGAAGTCGTCGTAGGTCTTCTTCAGTGTGTCGTCAGAAGCGATGATTTCCTTCAATTCATCAAGGATGGATTGTTTCTTGGCCAGGTTCTCCACCTTTTGCTTCTCCATGTCTTCGTTCTGCTTGGCGCGGTTGGCCTTGAATATGCCGAAGGCAGCGTTGAAGCGTTGTTCGATGGCGTCTTCCACATGCTGGAAGCTCTCAGCCTCGCCTCCTCCTTGGAGGAACTGGCTGAGTTCGTTGTCCATGTCTTCCTTGTTCAACGCATTGAAATGGAGACGAACGGCAGCAACTTTGTCCTTAATCTTCTGGATGTCGATGTCCTGCACGAGTTCTTCGAGCATTTCCACCAGTTGCAGTTTGTTGAGGCCGTCCAAGTCGGCATTGTCTTCAACCAATTCTTCCTCATCCAGTTCGGGGTTTTCCATCATCTCGGGCATCACTTCGTCGACTGCCGGGGCAGGCTCGGTGGTCGCTTCGTCCATGAGGGTGTTCACCTCGATTCTCACCTTGCCAGGCAGGATGCTAGGCTGGATCAGTTTGACAATCTTCTTTTTCTCGTTACCGTCGATGGCTTTCTTGGAAGCCTTCGATGTCGTCGTTTCATTCTCAATCCCTTCCTCGATGGCAGGATTTTGAGTCAGTTGTTCGTTGTTTTCCATTTCAATTCGTTTTATGATCAAGGAATAGCCTTGACCCTATTATACAAAATAAGCGTGCAAATATATAAATAAAATGAAAAGGGCTAACATTTTTTCGTTATTTTTCAACTATTTGCGATTATGTTTTGGGAACCGCATTTTTCATCGAACATGAAACAAGCAAAGCAACGATATTCTATTGCACTGTAATTCAATGAATAACAAAAAATCTTCAAAAAAAGTGGCAAAAAACGATTGTGGATATGGGAAAAAACCCTATTTTTGCACCGCAATTCACAGCCGAGGAGAGGTGGGTGAGTGGCTGAAACCAACAGTTTGCTAAACTGTCGTATCCAGCAATGGGTACCGGGGGTTCGAATCCCCCCTTCTCCGCGAAGAAAGAAGACGATGAAAATCGTCTTTTTTTTCGGGGTATGGCGCAGTCCGGCTAGCGCACCTGCTTTGGGAGCAGGGGGTCGAAGGTTCGAATCCTTTTGCCCCGACATTATCAATCAAGGAGTTACGAAAACCGTGACTCCTTGTTTTTTGGGGAAACACAAAATTCGCACTCGATTTGCACGCAAACTTTTAGAACTATTATTTTTCATAAGTAGATGAGCAAATTTAGTTTGCATATTGGACTCGGGACTACGAGACACGAGACGCGAGACAGGTCCCTGAGCTTGTCGAAGGGTTGTCCCGTGTCCCCAAGTCCCGCTTCAAAAATCATGTAGCTTAATGTTGAACAG
>CALEMB010000064.1 GCA_937902805.1 uncultured Bacteroidales bacterium | reverse complement strand
CATCACCGATGTTGCGGTCGTTCTGGTCGGCAAATGTCGCCACATTGTATGTCAGCGTATCGCCATGCTCACGCACCTTGCTGGCCTTGACTGTCACCTCTTTCAGTGCAACGGCTTCCTCCTCCATTACAATCCGCAAGGGGCTTTTCCCCGACAGGTTGCTGAAGCGCTGTTTCTTGAAACCGAGCATCGAGACTTCCAGATAGCTGTCGGCTGTCGCTTCGATGGAGAACTGGCCTTTGGCATCGGTCTTGCCGAAACGGATCATCTTGTTCGTGACATTGCTGCGTAGTTGGATGATGACACCCGTCAGCGGATCACCTTTTTTGTCGGTGGCCGTTCCCGTTATCCGCATCTGCGCCATTGCCAAGAGCGGAAAGAGACAGCATAATATAATGATAAGGTGTCGCTTCATTCCAATTCCATTAGGGGTGTTATAATTGTATCTGTTGGATAGGAACTCGGATTGGTCTTCATCTTCAGATACTTCTTCCGTTCCAAAGGTTGATACTTGAAGTCGGCAAAGTTGTAGAATGTCACGGGTGAAATACGAGTAGTCGAAATGTTATAGGCAGTAATGGTGATATAGCCACTACATTCTGCCTGTAGGATGATACCAGGCAGGCCGTTTAATTTCCATGGGCCGAGGCTCACGGGTATTTCCTCCGTAAACCACACATTCCACTCCCTTCCACGAAACTTGGTCGTAGCCTTGTGGCACTCATAACCGAGAATCGTCTGTACTGAATCTTCGCCAATCGTCCATTCCATTGTAGGTATTTCTTCCTCCACAAGATATTTGTTTTCGAAAACCCTTGTATAGACCGACACAGTGTCTGCCACAAGATTCCAATATAAGTAGTCACCATGTCCAGGGGAGGCTGGCCGCTGTTTAGTGGGATCGTCCCGATGCATGGCCGCTTCAAGCATTTCGTCCAACACAATATTTCTCATGGCGGGATCTGGCGAAGCTCTCAAAGAATCATCACGCAGTTTGTTCAAACTGAAATATTGGCTCACGTTTTTTCCACAACGGAGAACATACATGTCCTTGTCCTTTTCATGAGTTACTTCATACCTGACCTCCAAGATAGAAGGCTCAATAACATGAGTTTCTTGTGCTGTCGAGGCTATCGCCACGAGGCACATCATTGAAAATAGAATCAGTCTTTTCATATCCTTTACGAGTTTTTGCCCGCAAAATAAATGAAATGGCCAAATAGATCTACTACCCAAATGGGTAATTCTGCATCGCGGGGATGAAAAATTACCCATTTGGGTAACAAAATATGTTAAAATCGTGAGGATGAC
>CALEMB010000063.1 GCA_937902805.1 uncultured Bacteroidales bacterium | reverse complement strand
GTCCCGCCATTGCAACGAGGGCGAACAGGATGGTGATGATGGTTTTCTTGTTCATAATCATTTCGTTTTTATTTCAGTCGCTCCAACAACATTGCTAATTTCTCGAGGTTGCGTGGGTCGGCATCGGCATCAAGGATGGTGCCTTCACGGTCGATGAGTTTGTATGTTGGGAAAGCATTTACATTCAGGTATTGCTCGACAGCCTTCTGCTGTTCGTCTGGCAGGTTGTAATGCACTACATTGTCACCAGTGATGTCGTACATCTTTATGACATTCTTCCACGATTCGTCGCTGCTATTATTTGCCAAATACAGATACACGAGGCCGAAGTCCTTTAGCCGTTCGTATTCCTCCTGACTATGCGAGAGAGCCTCTTTACAAGGGCCGCACCATGTACCCCAGATGTCCATCAGTATCAGTTTGCCCTTGTACGGCTCAATAATCTTTCGCAGTATCTTCTCACCGTCGCTCATGTCGGCTACATCAGAAGAAGGGCGCAAACCTGTAAATGTCATAGGCTTATTCTGTAGGGCTGTCAATTCCGCGTTCTTCGCCAAGATGGCGTTCCTGGCGGCAGGCAGTTGTATCCTGTTGGCAGCCTCCAAGTAGGATTTGTTGAGGGGCCGATTCGTTGCATCTAGCATGCCATAGACACGGTTTGCTTTGGCACATTCTCGCAGCACAGGGTCGGTGAAGATGGAATCTGCCAACTGGAATTCCCATTCTATCACTTCTGCTGCTGTCTTTTCATTCAATGCTTTTAAAATATCATTCCTAAGCGATTTGATATCTTGCTTTTCTAAAAGTTTACGTTTTTCGTCGCTTAACGTCAGCCACCCTTCCTTTTCTAATTGGAGGGCTAAGTCTGCATTTAATATGATTGGATTATATTTCCTGGGCGTGGAGAAGATGACATGTTCCAAATACATCCAAGGGAAATAGTAAAATTCATGCCACATAGAATAGGGCTTGCGTGCATTCTTCCTTACCTCTGCCAGCATGTTGTCAATCACAGTTTGTGGAAACTCATGTCCTGTGTTGGCATCCATATCAAATATGTCACTAAGCATTCTGCTAAGGTTCAGCATACGAGCGGATTCCTCAAACTTGCGTGAAAGCGTTGGGTGAAGGGCTAACAAAGAATCTAATTTTGCTTCATTCTTGTGGTAAACATCCAAACGCTGGTTTGCGAAAGTCCGCATTTGTTCCTCAGTACTGTTTTCGTCAAGAACATCGTTATACTCCATGTGATGCATCTTCGCGAAATACTCTTCACTTACTGCGAAGATTTCATCCTGCAAACGGGCGTTTCTACCCATAAAAAGCATCTTGTCGTTCTTGTCGTCATTCAAAATGAAAATAGTATCGCCAGGCTCCAGACAGGGATCCATGAAATGGTTGTACGCGTGTACAAATACCACTTGGGTGTTCTCTATGGGAACCTTTATTGTGAAGTGCCCGTTTGTATCGGTCTGTCCTTTGATGGTTGAACTTCTACCAGGTACGAATCCTCCGAACCTTGCTTCAAATGCGAGGCTCTTTCCTTTCGATTCAGGATAGTCTTTTATCCAACCAATGATTGTGGCGGAATCGCCTTCCTGAAAGCTGTTGTCTATAAACGGCGTTTGGTCTGGCTGCGGATAATAAGATAACGTCCTTGTGGTAATGAGGCTATATGTCTGTTTTTTCTGCTTGCCAATGCTCATCTTGCACTTGCCTCCTTCTTGTTTTCCAATGGTCACGCCGAGCGTCTTGTTGCCATTATTCAACGCAAGAACAACTTTTCCATTCTTCTCGTTTATATTGCCGTACTGCCATATTTTGCAGTCATAGATGGCACAACTTTCTGTGAATCCAATTTCCCAATCGCCCGTTACCTCATTGCGCCAATAAGTATCTACGATGGATTCGGGAATAGGACTTTGCGCCTGCCCCGCCATTGTGACGAGGACAAGCAGGATGGTGATGATTGTTTTCTTGTTCATTGTTCGATTTGGTTTAT
>CALEMB010000062.1 GCA_937902805.1 uncultured Bacteroidales bacterium | reverse complement strand
GGCTTCTATATCTCGTCGCACCCGATGGAGGTCTACCATTTGCCATTGAAGTATTTCGCCAACTGTAACGTGGAAAGCCTGAAGAGCGCTATGAACGATGTGGAGAAGAACTTGAGGCGTGCCGTGCGCCTTGGTGGACAAATCACTCGTGCAGAGGAATTTACAGCCAAGAATGGCAACCCTTATGGACGTTTCACCATAGAGGATCAAAGTGGCGCTTTGCAGTTTGCCTTGTTCAAGGAGAACTACTTGAATTGCCGCAACCTGTTGACGGTGAATTCCTTTGTCATGCTTTATGGCACGCTGGACAAGCCGTTCCCGAGGGCTGGGCAAGACCCGAGCGTGATACTTCAAACCCTTGAAGTGCGGTTCAGCGAGGCAAGACTATTAGATTCACTTTTGGAGACCACGACGAAAACCATCTTTATCAAACTGAATGTGGCGGAAATGAATCAGGAAGGTATGGATGAGTTTGTCAAGGTGCTGAAGGAAAATCCTGGAAAACAGAACTATAAGATCCATCTCTTTGACCCGATTGGCAAGAAATCCTGCAACATGACGCCCATAAAAGGTGCCGTCAATGCGCAGGAGGTGTTGCCGCTGCTCGAGAAAATGCCTTTCGTGGAATTTGACTTGAGGTGATGAAAAATATTGCGAATTGAGAAAAATTTGCTATCTTTGCCAACTCAAAGAAAAATTGACAACAGAATACTCATTAAACGTAATTAGACTATGGCAGTAATTCAAATGACTGACGACCGTTTCGAAGAAGTCGTCCTGAAATCGGAACTCCCTGTGATGGTGGACTTTGGCGCCACGTGGTGCGGCCCCTGCAAGAAGGTGGAACCCATCATCGAAGAACTCTCTGAAGAATATGAAGGCAAGATGATTGCCGTGAAATGCGACGTCGAGGAATGCCCTGGCACCGCCGCCAAGTTCGGCATCATGAACATCCCTACCGTCATCTACTTCAAGGATGGCCAGCCCGTCGACAAGAACGTTGGCGCCGCCCCGAAGAAGATGTTCGTGGAAAAATTGGAAAAGCTGTTTTAATTGGACTTTTCGATAGATAGGAACCGGCTTACACAGTTGGGCAGCCTAGAGTTTTTGGCACGACAAATCGTGGAGGGATTCATCACGGGTTTACACAAGAGTCCCTTCCACGGTTTTTCTGTTGAATTTGCCGAACATCGCCTCTACAACACAGGCGAGCCTATCCGTCATATCGACTGGAAACTGTATGGCCGCACGGAGAAGCTCTTTGTGAAACGTTACGAAGAGGAGACTAACCTGCGCTGCCAACTAGTCATCGACCAGAGCTCAAGCATGTGCTTCCCCGTGAGGCAAAAGATTGACTTTGAGCACCCCAACAAACTCTTTTTCTCGGTATATGCCGCCGCTTCGCTGATGGAGCTGATGCGCCGCCAACGCGATGCCGTGGGCTTGGACTTGTTCGACGAAAGCATTACATTCCACGAACAAGCCAAATCGTCAGTGGTGCACAACAAACTCATCTATAGTGAGTTGGAGAAACTCATTGACACCTACGACAAGGACAAGCGCAAGACCACTTCCACGCCTCAATGCCTGCACCAGATCGCTGAGATGACACATCGTCGCAGCCTTGTGGTGATTTTCACAGACATGCTCGACAGTCTCAATGATTATCAACCGATGTTTGAGGCATTGGAACACCTGAAATACAACAAACATGAAGTTATTTTGTTCCATGTTTACGATGGCAACTTGGAGCAGAATCTCGATTTCGAAAACCGCCCGTACCGTTTTGTCGATTTGGAGACGGGTGACACATTGAAACTCAATCCTGTCGAGGTTCAGGAGGCCTACAAAAAAATCATGGCCGAGCGCAAGGAAGCTTTACTGCGCCATTGCTACCAATACCAAATCGACTATGTGGAAGCCGACATCAACAAGGATTACAACCAAGTGCTGACGAGCTACCTGATTAAACGGTCAAAGTTACATTGACCGTTGGTTCTAAAAAAGACATTTATGAGGCTGGATTAATACTTTTTCTCTATCTCGTCTTCCTTGTTTTCAATGTAATCCACGAAACGCTGGCGAAGGCTCTTGGGAATGGATTCATCATTCTTCACTCTCTTTTCAATGGTATAAAGACGATCCTCAACTTGTTTAGCTTTTTTCTTATCGCCTTTTTTCAGACATTTTTCGTATTGCGACAACAGTCCATAAACGCCATTGTTTTTGAGTAAGTCGTTTAAGGTCAATGGTTTGCTTTGCTCCTCAACAGTGGTTGTTTCTGTAGTTGTTTCTGTGGTTGCTTCTGTCGGCGTTACATTAGACGAGTTTGAAACATTGATTGTCAAACCAATTTTCTTCACATTATTGATCAATTCTGCGGCTTCTTTGTAGGTGAAATCTCGTTTCATACCTTCTCCAGCCGAGAAAACGATTGTTTTTTCACTTTCATCTATAGCATTGAACACAGGAATGATAGCCTCTAAGTCCTCTGCTGAAAGCGAGAAGCCCTCGCGGACTTTGATACCATGGTCGTCAAGGAGATTGATCTCGGCGGACATCTGGCCAATGGTCAAATTGCTTGTTTTTTGAATTGGTGCTGTGGCACGAATCATCCATTTTGAACTTTCATTCGTGTTAGGAGTCATGAGCAGCCTAATTTCGCCACCCAACTTGAAGGATTGGAAAGCATTTCCATTCAAGTCGACATCGTTTTTTGCAATGCTTATTTCTACGGGTTTTGTGTCACCGCCACAACTGAATAAGGCAACGGCCACAAGAATAAGAAGTAAGGTCTTTTTCATATTGAAATCGGTTTAATTTAATTTGCAAAAATAAACAATTATGTAAATCTAACAAAAAAAGTTGCATAAAAAAGAAAAAGTCCGAGAGCAAAGCTCCCGGACTTTTAGTTCCCCCTTTCGGGGAGAATACTTACCTAACAATTACTTTATGTGAAACCATGTTCTGGTTGTTTTGCAAGCTAATGATGTAGAGGCCCTTGGACAGGTTGTGGCTGATGCGCTGCGTGCTGCCCGCGTTGATTTGTTTCTGCATCATGGACTGACCAAGCATGTTGTAGACGGTCATCGTGTAGTGGGCATCGTCGCCGTTTTCAACGACAAACTCGTGGTCGGCGCTCCATACCTTCACGTTGACTTCGGCAAGCTCTTCAACATTGTCGTAGGTGAGGTCGATGAAGATAGGCTCGTCAATGCCGTTGGTCGGATTGGCGGTGTTGGCATTGGGATACCAGAAGCCGCCGTCTTCGGATGCGTATTCGCGTACTGGCGTGAAGTCCATTCTTACAATCAAAATGTAGGGGAGACCGTTATCATTGATGTTGGGCAAAATGCCGCCAAACCAGCCGTCATGGCCAGCTACGTACTCCTTGTAGAAGTCAGCATATTGGTTGATGTTGCCATAATCCACACCAGTAGATTCGATGCTTGTTGCATAGAAGGGACGTAAGCCTTCCAAATCATACATCAAAGCGAAGTTCATGGGAGTCTCGGCGCTCTTCACATAGAAGGCTGAACCGCTGTATTCGTCATTCTCGTTGCCGAAGTTGAGCACGGTGGCGTAGTCTTCAGAGGTGAAGATATGTTCGACCGTGGTGCCATCGTTACCGTCGTTGAGGCGGACACGCAGGAAGACATGATTGCCAGGCGTAAAGCGGGCGTTGGCGGTGGGCTCATTCATGAACCATACTAAGGCACTACCGTCCGTGCCGGTGGTGAACTCACCATAGCCACCTTCAGTAGCAAGGCTTGGGCTGGTGCTACGGTAGAAGCCTTCGGGATTGACATAGATGACATTGCCTGCACCAGCTGTCTCCTGACCGTCTTCAGAAACAACGAACTGGTTAGTGTAGCGGTAGGTGGCGTTGGGCTGGAGGTTGGTAAACCGTGTTGGGATGGCTACGGGAATGCGGTTGTTGTTGGAACCATTATTGCCTTGGATATAGAGCGGTATCATGGCATTCATCGCTGGTTCGTTTTCGCTGTGGACGGCACCAGTCAGGTTGACTTCGGTAGAGGCATTGCCACCTTCGTGAGAGATGCTGCCTTCGTAGCTACCAGCCTCAAAGCCTTCGGCCAAACGGACATAGATGGTCACTGGCTGGTCTTCAAGTTCACCATCAGCAAAGGCGATTTCAAGAGTCACGTCATACTCTTCGTCGTCCAATGAGATTTCGAAGCCTTCGCTAGCCGTCACCGTGACATTGCCTTCGCCTTCTAGGTTGGCAGCCGTCAAGGTATAAGATTGCGACTCGGAAGGACCTTCGCTTTCCGTGTAGTCAAGGCCATTAATAATACTAGGTGTAGCCGTCAAAGTCGGAATCGGGACGGGAGGCTCAGCACCCGAAACGAGCATAATGTCGTCGACTTCCCAAGCAGCAGCAGTGTCTTCAGTGCTGGTGTACTTGAAAGCGATATAGCAGTTCGAGCCTTCGAAGCTTTCGAGGCTGATTTCTCCGGATTCGGTCCAGTTCCAACTGCCAGTGGAGAGTTCGCAAGTCAGCGGCACCCAAGTGGCCGTGTTCGGGTCTTCGCCGTCGTAGTTGTTGGAGAAGAACACCTCAATCTCGGGACCATTGTAGTTACGCGCGGTGACGAAGGTCAGCATGGCATCGGGGTAGGTGTTCAAATCGAAGGCGGGAGAGATGAGCCAATCTTCATTTTCTCCTTGGTTGTGGGCGTTCATATAGGCGTAGTGGTTGCCGTTGTGCTCGGCGATGACCCAACTCGTGGTGTCGCCCAAAACGCTGACCTCGGTCCAGCCGTTCCAGTCGTCTTCCCAGTCTTGGTTGAAGATGATGGTGAGATTGTTCTGGATGATGTATTCAGCACTGACGACAGGACTGTCGTTGTAGCCTGCCTTCTCGGCGTAAGCCCAGATGGTCATGCTTTCGTCGATGGTGACGGCTTCTTCGTATTCGTTCCAAGGACCTATCTCGGAGTCAAGACTGTAATAAATGGTAGCACCAGTGGTGGCACAGCTGATGGTCACATCTTGGGTCTCGTAGTAAGTACCGGCGGCAGGAGTGAAGGTAGGTGTGGCCACAGTGGGAGTGGGTGGCACTCCGCCTTCGCCTTGCATGAAAATGTCGAGGAAGAAATTATACTCGCTGCTGTTCGTGTTGCTGGTGGCGTAGGCTTTCACGATGCTCTCAGTGTCGGTGGTGCGCAGAGCAAAGGCTCGTGTGTCAGTGGTGGCATTGATGATGTTGAAGCCGAAGTAATCGGGTACCATACTCTCGGGAGAAGAGATGCCTGAGGCAATGGTCCAGACGGACTTCTCACCGTTTATAGTGAAATTGGTGCCACTGTTGCCGTAGCTGATCATATCGCCGTTGGTGTTGGTGAAGGTGTATCCATCTTCGGTGATACCTACGGTCCAATAATAGCTGTCTTCATCGGTGAGGATACTGGTGGGGATGATTTCGTCGGTGCCGTTCATCGCACTGGTGAATTCTGTGGTGGCAAGCTTGCCGCTCGTCGGGACGTTGGCAAAGGCGAGGTAGGCATTGGCAGTCTCGTTGTAACGGGCTGCCAAAATGACTTGGTTGCCAGCCACCAGCGTGCCCGCGTCGCTGATGCGGACATAGTCGCCTCCCGGAACGGGCTGCTCGCTGACAGAACCATTGCAAGTCACTTCAAGGTCATCGACATCGTCGCAGGTGATGGTGATGTCTTCATCGTTGTAATCGCCGACGGTCAATCCTGCTTTCATGCGGACGTAGATGGTGGTCTCCTCAACATTGCCGTTGCTGGGTGTCAAGGTGATGGTGCTTTGGGCTTCGAAGTCATCACCCGATGCCATTGAGATTTCAAAGTTTGCAGCTTCGGTGATAGTGATGTCGGCACTCAGGTTGAGACCGCTGACGGTGAAACTCTGTTCAACTGACGGGCCATTGCCTTCAATGTAAGTGAATCCTGCCAAGGCAAGCGGAGTGACCGTCACAACTGGGGCACTGGTTTGGCCGACCAGCAGGATGTCATCGACTTCCCAAGCAGCAGCACTTTCTTCTGTACATGTGTACTTGAAGCCGATGTAGCATTCTGTTCCGCTGAAGCTGCTCAGGTCGATGGCACCCGATTCAACCCAAGCGTAGCCTCCCGTTGAGAGTTCGCAGGTCAAAGCGGTCCAAGTGGCCTCGGTCGGGTCTTCGCCGTCGTAGTCGTTGGAGAAGAACACCTCAAGGTCGTTGCCCGTATAGTTCATTGCCGTGCGGAAAGTCAACACGGGATTGTCGTAAGCATCAAGGTTGAAGGCAGGGGAGATACACCAGTCTTCGTTGGCATGGTTCGCTCCAGCGCTGTAACCGTTCATCTTGGAATAGTGGTTGCCACTAGTTTGAGCAATGCTCCATGTTTCATCGCCTTCAACACTGACGAAGGACCAGCCATTCATTTCGCCTTCCCAGTCTTGGTTGAAGATGACAACCACACCGAGTTGGATAGTATAGGTGGCTTCAGCGATGTCGCTGTCATCATAGCCTTCCTTCATGGCAACGGCCTTGATGGTAGTGGTCTCGCTGATGGTCAAAGGAGCGTCGTAGACGGGACATTCCTCGGTCGGGTCGCTGCCGTCGAGCGTGTAGTGGATGGTGGCATCCTCAGTGGTGCAAACAATGCTCACCGTTTGTTCCTCATAATAAGTGCCAGCGTCAGGGGTGAAGGTAGGTGTGGCCACCACAGGTGTGGGCGGCTCAATACCTTCGGTCTTCACGAAGAGGTCAAGGTAGAAGTTGTAATTGCCAGCTTGTGAACCGGTCATATTGGATTTTGCGTAAGGGCCAAAGTTGTAGCTGTTGTTTAAAGCGAAAGCTCTTCCATTGTTGTTCACATTAGTGATTACGAAGCCTGTGTAATTTGGCACCATCGTACCTTCTCCTGAAGTTTCATTTGTGATAATCCACTCAATATTTTCACCGCCCGTGGCGAAATTGGTACCACTGCTGTAACCCATCACATCGCCGTTTGCATTGGTGAAGGTGTAACCATTGCCGGTCATTCCAATAATCCAATAATAGCTGTCTTCTTCGTCCGTGATGGTGGCAGGTAAAACCTCATTGTCGCTCGAAAGCTCTGAAGTAAACAACACCCCCGTGGGCTTGCCCGAAGCGGTATTGCTCATGGCGTAGTACTCGCTTGCGTTTTCGTCGAAGCGTGCGGCAACGACTACATAACTGCCTTCTACCAGGTCGCTTAAGTTGCTGATGCGGACATAACCGCCTTCAGTGGGAGGTGTGGGTGGAGTAGGAGGCGTAGGATCTTCACCAACAACAGTGCCGGAAACACTGACAAATAATGTGTCGGCGCCTGATGAGACGCCATAGATTTGTTCGGTGTAGATGCCAGGTTCAAGGTTCGCCTTCATGCGCACATAGATATTAATGCCTGAGAAATCGATAGGACTAAAGACGGTGGTAGGATTTTCGGAAACGAACAAGCCGCCGCCCAAAGTGGACACCTCGAAGCTTTCGGAAGGATAAATCATGACAGGGCCGCTGAGTGTGCTTCCGCTTAATTCAAAGCTGGTGATTTCGGACGGGCCACCGTCAACATAGTCGTATGTCATGCCACCGAGGGAAGTCGGTGTGGCGCTAATGGTAGGACGATGGGCATATTGCACATCGTTGGCACTGAGAACACGCAGTTGAGGCGCGTTATAGCATCCAAGGATGCCCACGACCGTAACGATATCGCCTTCAACCAAACCGTCAACGGTAGGAATATGATAGATGTTGAGGCTGTTGCCATCTTGCATGATGGGCGTGTTGCCACTGGTGTTGATGGCACCGATGATTGCATCCTGAATTTTCAGGCGTGTGGATTGCAAGAGGTTGTTCCCGGCAAAGTCTTCATTGATTTCAGAGATGGTCTTTATCGCCAGAGGAAGTGGGTTGCTGGTGGAGAGGATGGTGAATTCGTTGTCGTTGCCACCATTGATTGCACTCAGCTCAATGAGGCCGTTATATGTAGCACGCTTGCCGTAGGCACGCACCTTGTTGCTAATCGCCAAATCGGAAGGCACCGTATTATTATTAAGGTAAAGGACAATGCCAGCGGATTCGTCTTGCACATACACATTGCGGCCGTCTATGAAGGTGACCACGCCTTCCACGCAGGCATATTCGTTGGCTTCAAGGGCATGGGCTTCGGCGATGGTGATAGGCTCGTTGATGGTATAGGTGGCCGAGGCAATGGCACTGTTGGCATAGCCTGAAGCGACAGCCATAGCCTTGATGGTTGTGGTGGTGTTCACTTCAATGGGAGCGCTATAGACAGCACTGCTTTCCGTTGGGTCGGTGTCGTCAAGGGTGTAATAGATAGTGGCATCGGCAGTCGTGGTGCTGAGTGTGACAATCTGTCCGACTAGGAAAGTGCCGCCAACAGGGGAGAAGGTCGGGACTTCAGCTATGGGCTGCTCGCTAACGGTACCGCTCAAGGTAACACTTTGACTCAGTTCTCCACAGGTGAGGCTTATGGTGCCCGTGTAGGAATCAACGCTCAAGCTGGCTTTCATCCTAACATAAAGTGTCTGGCTGACCGAACCATCGGTAGGCGTAAGGCTCATCGAGTTGGAATAGGTGCCGTCGGAAGTTGTTGATACTTCGAAGTTCTGCGAGACGGTGACGGTAACGTTTTCAATAAGGTCGCTGCCCGTCACGGTGATGCTTTGGGTCTCCGAAGGACCAGCTTGGAAGGTGTATTGGAAACCAGTGAGTTGATCAGGAGTAACGGTTAAAGTAGGGTTAAGAACCACATTCTCTTCAACGCTGCCAATCATAGTGTTATAATACTGGCTGGAGGAGATGCCGACATAGTAACCTTTCACTACGACTTCTTGTCCATCCAGTGAAGCGAAATCCGTGTCAATGGGGTAGGAAATACTTCCTTGAGCCGTGGTGGCACCCTCAATATCGGTGATGTTATAGTGAGTGCCGCTTACGGAAAGCGTTCCAACATATTGGACATAATTCGAAAGCTGTGCAGGGTTGGCAGAAGCGACTCTGTCGTCCATCTCGGCACCAGTGATAACGGTGGGCTCTTCCTCTACATAGCTGGAGGTGGAAGCAGCCGTGACCACTGCGGTGTTAGTGAATTCATACACGCCACCATAGATGGTAACAGCGCCGGACAATTTGACCATGTTGCCAATGACATAATCGGACTGGGGATAGCTTGTGTTGTAATAATAGATATAACCCGTACCGTCGCCTACAATGAAGCCTCTAGTGCTCTTGGCCACGATGGTGCCTTGCACAACGTATGTGCCGGCTTCAGTGATATCTGATATGTTGTTCACTATATCAGGGTTACCTTCTTGTGTCACAGTAACATTTTTTGTGACGGTTTGATCGGTGTTGTAGGTGTAGGTCAAGGTGACGGAAGCGGTGCGCTCTGCTGCCGTGGGGTTGACGGAACAGGTGAAAGGCACCGTTGTTTCGACTGTTCCAAGGATGAGCCAGTCAGATGAAGTGGTTGCTGACAATTCACCTCCTGCAACAGGATTGTTGACGGTGTATTCTATTTCACCATTTGGAGCGTCGTATTCAATTTCAACATTCTCAGCGGTGATATAGGGAGTCGAGCTGGATCCATTGACTCTCTTATAGTATGTGAATGTCTGGTTCTGGATATTGGCATTTATGCTAGTATAACATCTCCAGTCTTGGCTGTTGTATATGCCAATATAACGGGAAGTAGCCTGATTGACCATGTATCCAGTTTCCGATTGTACCGTAAAAATGTTATTGGTGTTGGTTCCAACTCGCACACCATTGTTGGAGTTGGTGCAATACAACCAAGTATCAGTGGAACCATTGGGATAGAACGTGTAACCGTCGGTAGCGTTGCCGCTAATGGTCCATTGAATGTTATCGGCGATGGTGCCGGTGAGCGTGTTACCGCTAACCGAAACTGCGGAAACGGCGGGAGCACTAGAGGTCCCATGGTCGTTTGTCATTGCATAGTCGGAACCGTTGTTGCCAACAATAACAAATACATCAGAAGTGGTAAGCTCCGATAAAGGAGTACTTTCCCATGTGTAGGTCTGCGCCTTAAGGCTTAACCTTGTCAATAGCAATAGTGCCATCAACATAAAAATAAATGTGCGTTTCATTAAGTGAAAGTTAAATATTTGATACATAATGATTTAATTCGATAAATTTCGAATAAGAATAAGTGCTCAAAATTAGGAAAAAGCCTCAGGTAGAAAGCACTGAAAGTCAATTAGTTTTCAACAGTGTTTTCAACATTGGTTGTTGATAACTTTGGCAAGAAAACATCATTTCACGTCGACAATGCCGTTTCTGTCGCAGCGCACCACCACGCGCTTGTATTCGGTCTTGCCTTCATATACGCATTGCATGACGAAAGTGAGGCGGTAGATTTTCTTGCCTTCGATGGGTTTGTGTTGGTTGTCTTCCCAAGTCCCGGAGAGTGGGAAACTCGGATTGTCCATCTTTCTGGTGTACTCTGTAATGTTGTAACGAAGAATGTCGTTGATGCCTTTCATTGGGAAAGGGCTGGCTTTGGCCAGTTCATGGGGCCATAACTGTACCTTTTTGCGGAAAAGTAGTACTTTTTCATCTTTACCGCTGACTTCGGCAAAGAGAGGGTTACGGTTACGAAGTTCCATCACCTCGGGCAGAATGGTGTCGCTGTCCACGAAGTCGACACTGTCCTTGCTCCAACCAATATACCGACCTTTGATGCGAAAGTCGGTGCGGGTGTCGAATACCTTGTTGCTGACGCGTCGTGCAAAGATAAGCCGTAGCCAGTCTTTCAGCCTGTCCTTGAACATGTAACTGATAACTAGTGCGATAAGAAAAGGCAGGGTGAAATTACCGTATCTCTGTTGGAAGAAGAACGACGACAAGGTGGCCACCACCATGGCGGCACCTGCGGCCAAGCTATACAAAATCTGCTCGACAAGGAAGGTGTTTTTGCGCTTGGTGGCGTTGAGGTAGAGGTCGCTTTCGGAGAATTTTTTTAGCAAACTAGCTCTAAAAACGAAGTCCTCATTGCCATGAATGTCGTCGGCTTTTACGCTGAGGTAGCCTTGCTGTTCTCGGTAGGCACGCTCTGGGAGCAGGATGTCTTTGAAATGCGTTTCAAGCTCGGGATAATCCTCGGGGTGGTCGAGGCGGATGGCATCGCGAAGACGGTAGGCATATTTTTCCAGAACGTTGCTTAAAAATTCGTCTCCATAAGCGAATACCTGTTTTGTCCTTTCGCTACCTTCTTGATCCTTCAGTTTGTCGAGTAGGTTGCGGAAACGATTCACGATTTTGCTACCATTCTCAAGAAAATGAAGGCAGGATTCTTTTCTTTCAGTGGCATCAGACTGTTGCGACACGGCAGCGCATTCATCACGGAAAGCACTTTTTGCGATAGCGCAATACATCTTGATAGAATGGAAAAGGTCTTGCGTTTCGTCAGGCTCGCCAAGTATTTCGTTGAAGCTCGAAATCAGCGACTGGTTGGGCAGCAGCAGCTCGTCATTGGCCAAATCATGAAGGCTATACGAGGGCGTGATGAGGCGTACAACGGACTTAAGGTCGCGGTAGAAATCGTCTTTGCTGTATTTCGCAGCGTTGATGTCGAGGCTGTTGGGCACAAAAATCCAGGTGTTCATCACAAAGTCGCTGTATTTCATTGGCTTGATGGCAGCACTTGTGTTGAACCCCACCTTGAATTCGATGGTAAACTTGTCGTGGATTTTTGTAGTCAGGTCAATCATTTCTCTGCGTTTCTGTATTGCTCGTCAAGGTTGAAACCTTCGGGATGCTTGGCTTTGATGTCTTTATAGAAATCCCATATTTCGGCCAAATCCTTGTCGTAGTCGCCAGTGGGATAAAAGACACCACCCATGCCGCAAACTCTCTTTTTGTAGTCGATATAGCCGAGCACGATGGGCACATGGGCACCTTCGGCAATGACATAGAAGCCTTTTTTCCAGTGTTTTACGGCCTTACGCGTGCCTTCGGGGCAGATGACGAGTTGGGTGTCTTTGTTTTGGCTAAACATCTCCACCATCTGGTCCACAAGGTGATTTTGATGGCCACGGTTGACGGGGATGCCGCCCAATTTCTTCAACAGCCAGCCAATGACGGGCTTGAAAAACTCCTGTTTCATCATCACCTTGAACTTGACGTCGTAGTACCAATAATAGGCCAAGCCGACAAAGAAATCCTCAATGGCGGTGTGTGGTGCCATGATACAGACGGCGTTGCCGAGGTCGTCAGGGGCCTCCTTGACGGTGGTCCAACCACCGAGTTTAAGGCCGATTTTGCCTATGAATCTCTTGAATTTTCCCATAATAAAACAATGTAGAGACGCAAATTCTTGCGTCTCTACATAATATTAAATTGATTACCAAATCGCAGCACGCTCTTCAGGAGCGATATACATTTTGTTTTCAGGCAAGACTTCGAAGGCCTCGTAGAAGTGCGGCATCGAACCCAGTGTGCGGTTGACGCGGGCTT
>CALEMB010000061.1 GCA_937902805.1 uncultured Bacteroidales bacterium | reverse complement strand
AAGATGCAACATTTTTCGGGTTTTTGCATTTTGTATCAAAAATCATCCTATCTTTGTGCCTATGAAAATGCTGGTTTTGGTTCCAAAGGTCACCGGACGCGTGATGTATGTCTTCGATTTGATGTTCAAGCGATTGCTTGGGCTTGATTTCGAATTCACCACCGATGCCGAGCAATTCAAGGCTTTTGACGGACCAAAACTGCATTATGGTCATCAACGTGTTGGAGACGAGCCTTTTGTGAAGGCTGTGGACCTGCTTTTTGAGCGTCATATCCACGAGCAGAGTTTCCGTACCATCGATTTTGAGGATACCGTGGCACCTTTTGCGGTATACGGTAACGGTAATCTCGTGCCCTTCGATGTGTTTGCGGCCTCGTTTTTTCTGGTTTCACGTTACGAAGAGTACCTTTCTCAAGTGCGTGACAAATACGGCCGTTTTCAGGCTGAGTCGACATGGATGTTTGGGAACGGCATGTTACAGAAGCCGTTGGTCAACATTTGGGCTATAGCCTTGGGAAAACGTTTGCAAAGTTGCTATCCCGACCTGCCCATCAAGACCCCGAACTTTGTGTTTATCCCGACTTACGATGTGGATGCCGCATGGGCGTATAAGCATAAAGGCTTTTATAGGACGTTGGGTGGCTTTATCAAGGATTTGTCGGCCAGAGACCGAAATCAATTCAAGGAACGCTATGAGGTACTACGAGGCAAGCGCAAAGACCCTTTCGATTCCTTCGATTTCCAGTTCGAGTTGCAGAAAGAGTTCAAACTCAAGCCGATATATTTCATCCTTTGTGGCGAATACGACACCAACGACAAGAACATTTCACTCCGAAAAGAAGCTTTTCGCAATCTGATTAAGCATTTGGGTGACTATGCCGATGTGGGCATACATCCATCGTTTTCGTCTTATCTTGACACCGCAAAGCTACAACATGAAATCGATAGCCTCTCGGAAGTCCTGCACCGTCCGCTGACCAAGAGCCGCCAGCATTTCTTGAGGATGAACCTGCCCCGCAGTTACCAGAAACTCATTGAGTTGGACATCAGCGACGATTATACCATGGGCTTTGCATCGCAGGCGGGGTTCCGTGCAGGCATTGCCAGCACTTTCCGCTTTTATGATCTTGAAAACGACATGGTTACCAACTTACGCGTGCATCCCTTTGCTTTGATGGACGGCACCATGCGTGACTACCTCAATCTTGATGCGGATGCCTCTCTTATCCTTGCCAAGCAACTCGTTGACGAAGTGAAAGCCGTGGGCGGGACGTTCATCTATCTCACACACAACGAAACCCTTGGCGGCGAGAAACGCTGGGTGGGTTGGCCCGAAATGTATCGACAACTTTTGGAATATATTACCCAGGTCCCTGAGCCTGCTGTTGCTGAGTGCAGTCGAAGCATCGAAGGGCCGTCAATTACACAATGATTCTACAATGATCCAATACCTCCACCATAACGAAATCGACTTGAAACAATGGGATGCCACCATTGCCGAATGTGGCAATATTTACGCCTTCTCGTGGTATCTCGACATCGTTCATCCTGGTTGGGAAGCCTTGGTGGAAGACGATTATCATGCAGTGATGCCGTTGACAGGCGGTAAGAAGTTCGGAGTCAACTATCTTTTCCAGCCTTATTTCGTGCAACAGTTGGGTGTGTTTTCCGAGTCACCTATGACGGCGGAAAAGTTGGAGGCTTTTTTGAAAGCAATCCCAGAGAAATACCGTTTCTCGGAGATTCGTTTAAACGAAAGTAATACTCTAGATAAAAGTATTGAAAGATTTGATTATCATAGAAATGTATTACTTGATTTAAACCAAGATTACGAGGCTATCCGTTCCAATTACCATACCAACACGAAACGCAATTTGGCCAAGGCTGAGAATAACAATTTACAGCTCGTCGACACAGTCATCCCTTACCATGTGGTGGCACTGTTCACCGACAACCGTGGGGCTTTGTTGGACAAATGGGGTGATGCCGAATATGCCCGATTGACCACCTTGACAAAAGTTGCCGTCAACCGTAGGGCTGCCTTCATCTTGGGCGTGACGGAGAAAGGGGTGGGGCAGTTGCTTTGTGCGGCCATCTTCATGAAGACCGACCACCGCATCACCTTCCTGTTTTCGGGCCTCACCGAGGAAGGCAAGCAACGCCAAGCCATGACCTACCTCCTCGACAAAGTGATACAACGCTATGCCAACCAGCGGATCACATTCGATTTTGAAGGCTCAGACGACGAGAATTTATCACGTTTCTATCTCGGTTTTGGGGGCGAGGAGGTGCAATATCCCGGCTACTCGTTCAACCGCCTTTCGCCCATAGGCAAGGCTTTGTTGAAGCTTTGGAAGCAAAAGAAATTGAAATAAATTTTGCTCCGTATTTAAAAAAGGCCTATTTTTGTCCCCAATAGAAAAACGCCAACACGATGATTGAAGTTCACAATTTAGAGAAAACCGACAGTGTCTTTAACCAATACATGGCTGAACTGCGTGACGCTGTCATTCAACAAGACCGCATGCGTTTTCGCCGGAACCTCGAACGTGTCGGCGAAGTTATGGCCTACGAGATCAGCAAGTCCTTTGAGTACGATGATGAAGAGGTAGCTACGCCATTGGGCGTCAAGGAGATACGGACGATGCACGAGCAACCTGTCATTGCTACTATACTGCGTGCAGGTTTGCCATTCCATAACGGAATGTTAAGCATGCTTGACCAAGCTGACAGTGCCTTCATCGCTGCCTATCGCAAATACGACAAGAACGAGGAAGACTCCGAGATTCGTGTGGAATATTTCTCGTCGCCCGACCTGGAAGGCCGCATCCTGATCCTTTGCGACCCGTTGCTGGCGACTGGAGAATCCATTGTGAAGACCCTCAAAGGCTTGATGGACGAGATGACGCCTAAGGAGATTCATATTGCTGTGGCCGTGGCCAGCCAAGATGGTTTGGACTACGTGAAACGTACCATGTCGCGCCTTCCCGTGACCATCTGGGTGGGCAGTATTGACGAGGAACTGACGGCCCGTGCATACGTTGTCCCCGGCATCGGTGACGTGGGTGATTTGGCATACGGCGAGAAACGATAAATTTAAAACTGGATTTGTGACGCGAGATAAACTCGTGTTATGTCGTGATGTAGACTAAATTGACAAACAATAAAATAAATTATGGCAGAAGAAAAGAAAAAACGCGATGGTTTTGGTTCAAAGCTAGGCATCATTGCAGCCGCGGCAGGTTCGGCCATCGGTTTGGGTAATATTTACCGCTTTCCCTGTGAGGTAGGCGAGAACGGTGGTGCTGCATTTCTATTGGTATATTTGGCTCTCGTCGTTTTATTAGGTATTCCCGTGATGCTCTCTGAATTGGTCATCGGTCGTCGCTCACAAAGCAATACGGTTGGATCCTTCAAGAAGTTGGCACCAGGGTCAAAGTGGCCTTTGGTCGGTTATATGGGCGTGTTGAGCGGTCTCCTCATCTTTGCGTTCTATTCCACCGTGGCAGGCTGGACCTTGGAATACGTCATCAAAGCGGTGGGCAATTCGTTCCACGGCAAGGATTTGGCGGCTATCGAGCAAGATTTCAGCGACTTCCATAGTTCGGGTTGGCGAAACATCGTCTGGCAAACCGCGTTTATCTTCTTGACTGGCTTTGTGGTTTTCAAAGGCGTACAAAACGGCATCGAGAAATATTCCAAGATTCTTATGCCCATGCTGTTGGTTATCCTGATTGTTTTGGGCATTCGCTCCGTAACTATGCCTGGCGCCGTGAAAGGTTTGACTTTCCTTTTCAAGCCTGATTTCACCAAGATTACGGGTAAAGTGCTTATCGAAGCTATGGGTCAGAGTTTCTTCTCCCTGAGTCTCGGCATGGGTGTGCTCATCACATACGGCTCATACGTGAAGAAAAATGACAACTTGACTTCCACCGCCTTCTCTGTAGTGGTTGCAGATACCTTGGTTGCCATTCTGGCGGGTCTTGTCATCTTCCCAGCGGCATTCTCGTTCGGCATTCGTCCTACTGCTGGTATGGGATTGGTGTTTAATACAATCCCGATGATTTTCAACCAGATGGCAGGAGGCTATTTCTTCTGTATCATCTTCTTTGTGTTGTTGGCCATTGCCGCATTGACCTCAACGATTTCGCTGCTCGAGGTTATGGTGGCTTACCTTACCGATGAGTTACATTTAAAACGCACGAAGGCAACAATCATTGCTTGTGCTGCCTCGTTGGTACTTGGATGCTTTGCGTCGTTGAGTTTGATGCAAAATACTCCTTTGGCCATTGGCGGCAAGACCGTTTTCGACCTTCTTGACTTCCTCTCGTCCGAAATCATGCTGCCTCTTGGTGGTTTGTTCATCGTCATCTTCGTGGGCTGGAAGTTGGGCAAGGTGAATTTCTACAATGAAATCAGCAATGAAGGCACCATCAAAGCTTCACTGAAGAAGATTATCTTCTTTATCATCCGTTACTTGGCTCCTATCGCTATCGCCCTTGTCTTCGTCAGCGGATTGATGCATTAACCTATGGAATCTTTGCGCAAATGGTTTTCCTTTAGCAAAGGTGAGCGTGTTGCCGTTATCGCCATTTTGGCGACCATCCTTATCTTGATACTGTTGTGCTTGTTCCGCCCTTCTCGTAAGTCGCTGACCGATGCATCCTTGCACAATCTTGATTCCTTGTTGGCCTTGCGGCAAAACGCTATCGAAGCACAAAGGCAGCAAGTCACAGAAAACACGAAATTGCATCCGTTTCCCTTCAATCCCAACACTATGACGGAAGAAGAAGGTCTGCGTATGGGATTGACAGACCGACAAGTGCACAACATCTTGAACTATCGCGCGAAAGGTGGCAAGTTCTATGTGAAGAGTGACCTTGGTAAACTGTATACCATAAGCGAGGAAGATTTTGCGCAGCTGGAACCTTATATCGTGCTACCCGAGGTATCACGCAGCAGAAACACTAAAACCGCTGCACAAAGCGGCGTTTCGACTCCTTCGAAAGGCTCAGGAGCCAGTTCAACGACCGCCAAACCAGAAATGAAAGCCATCCCCATGGTCGACTTGAACAAGGCGGACTCGGCACTTTTGGAGGAGCTGCCGCAGATTGGCGGTTACACAGCCATGCGCATCATTGCCTTCCGAGAGAAACTAGGCGGTTTCGTTGACAAGGAACAATTGCGTGACGTGAAAGGCATGGACTCGGCCCGATTCAACACGATACAACCTTATGTTTTAATAGGTGAGGTCGAGCTGAGAAAAATCGATGTCAATCGCGACGATTTCAAGACCTTGGTGCATCATCCCTATCTCAGCTACGAGCAGGTGAAGCGCATCTTCAGGCAGCGCGAGAGTAGGGGAATGATCAAGAACTGGGCGCAGTTGGAGGCACTGCTTCAAGAGGAAGGGGAGGTGAACCCCTTGTTGGAACGCTATGTGAGGTATTAGTTGAAATCTTATGCCTGCCTCTTCCTGTTCTCCTCCCGCCCACACGTTGCCCTCAGGGAGGAGTCATAGAGCTACCTCAGGGTTATCTCAGAGCTACCTCAGAGGTGCAATAGAGTAGGTATAGGCTTGGTATAGCGTTGCTATAGAGTTGCTATCGTCTTTCTTGATTTAAGATACTGGGAATGAATGAGTTATAATGCTTCGACAGGGAGTGAGTCTATCTATGTATTCTATTGTGCAGGAACACAGATAGTTACGAAGATGAATATAGTTCATTCGTGCTTTGTTTTGCGTCTGCAAAGTTAAACAAAAAATCTGGATTCTGCAAGGTTTTTGCTCGAAAAAGAGGTGGAGCGTTGCAGTCATTTAGTCATTTAGTCATTTAGTCATTTAGTCATTTAGTCAAAATGGGGGTGCAGTTGTTTTTCGTGTCTTGATTCAAAACACAGGTGTCAACGAACTTTTTTTATTTGCGCAATTTCGAAAACCTTCTTAATTTTGCCCCCGATAAACAAACGAAAATTCTAACCAAACAAGCAGCGAATGACCCTAAGGGCATAACGTCCAAGAAATTATGGTACTTCCACATTGACGGAATTGTCGCATCAACTCACATCGCGGTTTGGACGTGGTTTTAGTCGTCATAACCTTGTGAATATGAGAAAGTTCTATCTTCTTTATCCCAATTGTCAGACAGTGTCTGAAATTTAACGTGGTCGCATATTGGTGAATTGCTTAACAAGTATCGGTGTCAAGAATAAATCTCTCATTTTTCGCTGCAAAAATAACTACTTTTCTTCAAAAATCATTATTAAGTTGCAAAAATCATTACCTTTGCCCCCATAAATCGAAACAAAAGTCTAACTAAAATACATCAAATGAACTAATCCCTCTCTATAGACATATTTGAAGAAATAGCGTTAGCTTAAAAGCAGGTGTCGGAGGGAACTTGAATACTTACAATATTTGAAAATTGTACTTTTTCGCATCGGAAACGATTTTTATATTATTTTTGCAACGTAAATTTAAACAAGAATAAAATGGCAAGTGAAAGCAGGATGCAGAAATGGCTCGAAATTGTAGATCGAGACATGGATACTCCAAGAATACTCAGCCTTGACGAAGTCCTCCAGCTCGTTAGACGCTACAAGGAACTGATTGCTCCGCGTTTCGATGGCAAATTAAAGGTTATCTTGTACGGCTCTTACGCGAAAGGCTCAGCCAATCCGTGGAGTGACATTGATGTTGCGGTTATCGTCCCCAAGGTGAATGATGAGGAATGGCTGCAACAGTCGGTTGGTCTTGTTCGTGAAGGGCATGCTTTGACAAGTCTTATTGAACCCGTCTTAATGGAAGACCATGAGGACAGCATTCTTTTTGACGATGTGATAATGACAGGCATTGCCGTATAAAAAATGGATAATTACCCCGAAGTCTAACCAAAACTCATCGAATGAACTAATCCCTCTCTCCAGACATATTTGAAAAAATAGCGTTAGCTTTTAGCTTGTGTCACTGAAACTTCGACACTTTCATGATACCGCAAGTTTGTAAAGCCAATGCTCATGTGTTTTCACATGGGCTTTACTTTATAGTTGTGGTATCGGCAGTCGAAGGCCTCAGTGACCAACCTAAAAAGTATGAGTCCATGTTTTTTATTGTCCATTCGGGAAGAGAATAAAAAAGTAGAAAACACAATAATAATCATTAAAACAAACATTATGAACAAGAAACATTTATTCTTATGCCTGCTGATGGCGATGCTTGCGCCATCGGCGATGTTCGGTCAAGACGAATTGACCGTATTTGAGGGAACGGCAACAAGCAGCGAAGCTCCCATGTATGTGTACTTTTTCGATGACTACACACGAGCACAGACGGTTTACCCCGCAACAGAACTTGTGGATATGGTTGGAGCCGAAATCACAGCCATCAAGTTTTACACTACTTCTAAAAACATTCCGTACACCGCGGTTTCATCTTTCGACATTTATTTGACAGAAGTTGAAGGAACAAGCATTTCTTCGTTTGTTGACCGAAGCGATGCCACAACAGTGTACAGTGGAACAAATGAGTTTGTCGCCACCAGCAATGGCGGAGAAATCACCATCACATTCAGCACTCCGTATATATATCAAGGCGGCAACCTCCTTTTCGGTTGTGACAATATTACGGATAGTGGATATAAAGAAATCAATTTCTATGGTCAGAGTAAAACGGGAGCTTCCATTAGTGGTTATAATAGTAGCGCAAGTGGTACTATCAGTCCTACCCAAAGGAATTTCATTCCCAAGACCACTTTCATTTATACACCGTCTTGTCCTAGGCCTATAGATTTAGGTGTCACAATCGATGAGATAGATGTCACAAACGCCACGATGAGCTGGACAGAAACAGGTGAAGCCACTGATTGGATGCTGCAAATTGCCACCAATGCCACTTTCACCGAAGGTCTTCAGGAATACGAGGTAAGTAACAATCCCTCCAAAGACCTCACAGGCCTCATTCCTGAAACCAGGTATTATGCCCGAGTGAAAGCCGACTGTGGAGACGAAGAAAGCCATTGGAGCAATGCCATCAACTTCAGACCTTCTAACACGATTCCGCTTACTCTGAATGAAGGCACTGCCACAAATGAATATGTACCTGTCTATGGTTACTATGTCGATGATTACCAGAAATCCGAGTTCATCATTCCCGCCACAACTGAAGGTCTTGTTGTAATGACCGATGGCACCATCAATCAAATGACTTTCTATTTGTCGCAACCTGCAGCAGAATCATGGGGAAACGCCCAATTCCAAGTTTTCATGAAAGAAGTTCCAGCAACAGGGTTCTCTTTGGACAATTATGGCAATTTGTTTTATGGAACGAGCGACGCCACCATTGTTTATGAAGGCTCACTTGACGGCACCCAATCTACAATGGTGATTGATTTCACCACCAACTTCCATTATAATGGCGGCAACCTTCTGGTAGGTGTATATGAAACCACCAAAGGCTCGTTTAAAAGAGCCTATTTTGCTGGCAGCACTTCAACTGGAGGTTCTTTGCGGAATAATAATTCCTCGTCGTTGGGGTCAATTACGACAGGAGAGATTGAAGATTTCCTTCCTAAGACCACTTTCAATTACCTTCCTGCCAATACTCCGAAACCCGCTAATCTTCAAGCTCATGATATCACTTCGAGTAGTGCCGTTTTGTCGTGGACAGC
Organism: uncultured Bacteroidales bacterium; assembly: GCA_937902805.1. Taxonomy (GTDB): domain Bacteria; phylum Bacteroidota; class Bacteroidia; order Bacteroidales; family F082; genus Limimorpha. Next base: position 3,603 of record CALEMB010000061.1, on the reverse strand, counting down.
TACCGCCAACAATGTGGAGAGTTATCAATATCAATACAAGGCCGAAGGAGGAGCATGGACTGCGTTGGAAAGCACAACAAACACTTCGGTTAGCCTTGATGATTTGATGGATTTGACTTCATATAGCTTCCAAGTGAAAGCCATCTATAGTGAAGGTGAAAGCGACTATGCCAATATCACTTTTACGACGAAGCAAATTCCTGTGTTGGTAGACTTGGAGCATCCTTTCGAGGATAGTTTTGAGGGCGAACAATGTGATTGGGTGCTGATGAATGGCGACTTGACAAATGCTTGGATTTGGGGCACGGCTGTCAACAATGGAGGTGAACACTCTTTATATATTTCGAATGATGGAGGTGTTTCTAATGCTTATACTATAAGTAACGCCAAATCTCTTGTGTATGCCGTAAAGCGTTTTACTCTAGAGCAGGGTGTGTACAATTTCACATACGATTGGAGAGCAAATGGCGAAGGGTCTAGCACTCCATACGATTACCTCCGTGTCGCCTTAATTCCCAATGACGTAGAATTGATTCCTTACACAGAAAAGCCAGATGGTTTTGGATACAATCAACTTCCAGAAGGTTGGATTGCGCTTGATGGCGGTACACAACTCAATTTGAGTTCGGACTGGAATATCTATTCTGAAGACAATGAAGTGCCAAGTGCAGGGGACTACAAGATGGCTTTCATTTGGCGAAATGATAACAGTGAGGGAAATAATCCTCCTGCGGCCATTGATAATATCGTCATTAGTAGGGTTGGATGTCCGATGCCCACAGGACTTTCCTATTCCAATTTAACTGATACATCGGTTTCATTGAGTTGGACTGCTAACGGTTCGGAGGAAGCATGGGAATTAGAATACCGTGCCGAAGGAGAAAACGCTTGGCAGATGGTGACGGCGTACGAAAACCCATACCTATTGGAAGGCTTGGTAGGACTGACCACTTACGAAGCACGGGTGAGAGCCGTATGCAGTAGCGTCACAACAACCACACAACCTATCATTTTCACCACAAAGCAAACTCCTGTTGTAGTGGATTCGGAGCATCCTTTCATGGATGATTTTGAAGGTAATCGTTGCAACTGGGAATTGGTGAACGGGGACTTAACCAATAAATGGACTTGGGGTTCAGCCGCCAGCAATGGTGGAGAAAAAGCTCTTTACATCTCTAATAATGAAGGTGTTTCTAATGCCTACACCATAAATTCGTCAACCATGGTGTATGCTACCAAACTCTTTACTTTGGAAAAAGGCGCTTATTATTTTGAATACAATTGGCGGGCAAATGGTGAAGTGATTAGCTCTGGGACCCCATGCGATTACCTCCGTGTCGCTTTAGTGCCTGCCAATACAGAACTTATTGCCGGCACTTCAGCCCCTTCTGTTCCAAGTGGCTATTTTTATCACAATCTACCCTCTGGTTGGATTGCACTTGATGGTGGTGGACAACTCAGCCAAAGTACAGATTGGGTCAACTATTCAGGAGCTGTTAACATTCCTACGGCTGGCGATTATCAAGTGGTCTTTGCTTGGCGCAATGACGGCTCTCAAGGCTCCCAGCCTCCTGCGGCTATTGACAACTTTAGTGTTATCAAGCTTCCATGTATATTGCCTACAGAACTTGCTGCTTATGCAATGTTTACTACAGCGGAATTGTCATGGACGGAGACTGGCTATGCGTCGCAATGGAACCTACAATGGAAAGCAACAGGATCCTCGGAATGGAACACTGTTTCAAATCTCGATGAGACCTCTTGTTCTCTTACTGATTTGACACCCAATACGGAATACGAATTCCGAGTGCAGCCCAACTGTACTGATGATTATTGGTCTGATTCAAAAACTTTCACCACGCATTGCGAAGCTTATGATATTACTCAACAGACCACATTCATGGAAGGCTTTGAAAACGATGTCTTCCCGCCTGATTGCTGGCAAAGCCTGCATACATTCACTCAAAGTTGGTCAAGAAACACCAATGTCAATCATACAGGTTCGGCAAGTGCATACAGTGGTTGGTATGGCCCCATTTATCTCAATATGCCCGTCGTCAATATCTCACAAGAATCCTCTTATGCCGAATTGAGTTTTTGGTCGATAGTGCGTGATGTAAACTTTTACACAGGTGGCACATCAGGCAATCATGACGGTTTGAGCATTGTCAAGGTTTCAACCGACTATGGAAAGACTTGGACGCAACTTTGGTGTCCTACCATTGAGGAATTACCATCCGGGGAAACATGGGAAAAAATATCACTCAATCTGACAGACTACAAAGATCAAGACATTCTCATCGTCTTTGAGTACCAAGGCAATAATGCCCATGGTTGGTACGTTGATGATGTGGCGATTACAGTTTATAATAAGGCTTTTGTTGGTGGAAGTGCAGAAGGCGCCACATCTTGGTTCAATGCTGGCAACTGGCAGCCTGAAGGCGTTCCTACCCTTGAGCAGAGTGTTTGTATCACTTCGCCAGCAGTCATTGCAGAATCCACCAGTGCCGCACAGGCTAACTCAATCGAATTTGTCGAGCAAGGTTCGCTCACTATTGCCGATGGGGGCCAACTGATGACCAATAACGAAACCACAGCCACTGTGAAAAAGAACATCATTGGCTACGGCGATAACGAAGGCGGCTACTATTTAATAGCCAATCCTTTGACCAACACGATTTCTCCTGTCAATGCGGGACTTATTACTACAGAAAGTGATTATGACCTGTATGATTGGGACTATTCTGCAAGCGACGGTCTTGAATGGAGAAACTATAAAGAACATAACTTTAATCTTTACAACAGTTGGGGTTCGCTTTATGCTAATGAGTCGGATGTTGAACTAAGTTTCAATGGATCTATTAAAGCTAACAACATTCCTGTGACAAGGACTACAAGCTATTCCAGCGGCTATGAATTTGGTGGTTGGAGACTTTATGGCAACCCGTTTGTGTGTGATGCTTACCTCCATACGGAGTCAACAGAAATTGCTTTCTTCAGAATGAATGCCACTGGTGATGGTTTTGAAACTGCCACAGGTGCCATTCACCCATTGGAAGGTTTCTTTGTTCAGGTTACGGCATCTGGACAGTCTTTGACCATCAGTAGAGAAGCACCTGCTCAACGTGGTCAGCTCAATTTGAACTTGAGCCGCAACAATAGGCGGTTAGACAACGCCATTATTATCTTTGGTGAAGGTAGAAATCTGGGCAAGTTAAGTTTTCGTGAGAACAGCAGCAAAGTATATATGCCAATGGAAGACAAGGATTGTGCTGCAGTATTCACAACAGGCATGGGCGAAATCCCCGTCAACTTCAAGCCAGAGGAGAAAGGTACCTACACATTAGACTTCGCCAACCAGGATGTCGCCTTCAATTACCTGCACCTCATTGATAATCTGACGGGCATCGAGACGGACCTGCTTGAGACCCCGTACTATACCTTTAATGCTCAGACTACCGACTACGCTTCGCGCTTCCGTTTAGTGTTTGCCACTGGCAGTAGCGTTGATGGCGACAGTTTTGGCTTCCTCAACAGCAACGGTAACTTCACTATCTTTGGAATCGATGGAGAAGCCACTTTGCAAGTCATAGATGTGCTCGG
>CALEMB010000060.1 GCA_937902805.1 uncultured Bacteroidales bacterium | reverse complement strand
CCGAGCACATCTATGACTTGCAAAGTGGCTTCTCCATCGATTCCAAAGATAGTGAGGTTACCGCTGCTGTTGATAAAAGCGAACGAGTCTGTCTCGGAATCCACAGAAGAACCAGTGGCAAAGACCAGCTTGAAGCGCGAGGCATAGTCTGTTGTTTTAGCCTCAAAGGTGTAGCTTGGCTCGATCAACAGATTGACATCGTTGCCTGTCAGATTGTCGATGAGGTGGAGATAGGTGAACTCCATATCGTCGGCATCCACATTGATGGTGTAGTTGCCATTCTTCGAAGCCTTAAAACTGAAGGGTTGCTCGTTGCCCTCGCAAGGTACGACGGCGACTTCCTTTTGGCCTTGAATTGCGAACACTTGGGTGCGTTTTTCGTTTAGATTGAGCTTCTCAAGAGATTGGCTTTCGGAATCCTTCACGATGAGACGGTCGACCAGTTTGTTGTCTTTCGACACTTCGATACGGATAGAGTTGCTCTTGGCCATTGATGCGCCACGCTGCGGGTTGAAGGTGATGGAGGCATCGGCAGAAGTTGCTTTAACAAAGAAGCCTTCAAGAGGTTTCAGCGGATTCTCTTCTGAGATTTCGCTCACGATAAGGTCGTTTTTGGCCTCGTTCATGCGGTAACAGCCATTGGCCACATTCTCTGAAGCATACGAAGTGACATTGTGTGCATATGGGTTGCCTACTAGATTGAAACCTTTCAGGTTGCCAGCGGTTCCGGTATAGCTTAGGGGTACATTCACCGAGGCAACGCCATTTTTAACTTCACCTGCAAAAGCCAAGGTAGTGTTTCGGACCACACACTTAAAGAGAGTATTTGCCCGGTCTGTTTTGACATTTGTCGTATATGTGTTGGTAGACATAGAATAGGAGTTGTTGTCATTGTACAGATAACTACTTGCATTGAAGTTGGTTGTATGAGTTTGCCACTTCAAACCGTATGTGTCTGCCCCGTTATTTCTTTGTACACAAACTAACACATTGCTCATGCCGTCCCAAACAAAGTCATTCCAGTTGAAGGCGAACTCGTTCCATCCTACCTGCGGAGTGAATGAACCGCTGAAAACAAGCGTCATGTTGCTGGTATTATGAGATGTAGTCGTGAGATATGTATCACTCACATTAGCCATCCAAACGTTGATATACCGCTGTGTAGGAACCTCTCCCACTTCAGTAGCATACCAACTGAGGCTGTTGACAACTCTACCAACACCAGCTTCAGTTAACTCATCTGCTCTGAAGAGTTGCTCACTGATGGAATATTTCCAATAAGATTGCATCGGCAAGGCCGTTAGTGTGTTTTCACCATTGCCTACTTGAGCTTCAAACGGGAAACTTGTATTCTCCATTTTAAAGCGTGTGATAGGACGATAATTATAGGTGTAAGTAGAATAGGTGTTGCTGCTCATATCATAAGGAGAGTTTCCGTTAGCCCGATAGCTACCTGCATTAAATCCTAAGCTGTTCGTTCTATTCCAACTGATATTATATGAGGTCGGTGTACCATTTCTTTGAACACAGACTAGCACATTGCTGGTTCCATCCCATGTGAAACGGCCATGATTGAACTCAAACTCTGTCCAGCCATCATAAGTGGTCGTACAACTACCAGTATACACGAGTTGCATGTTGGAAGTATTATGTGAAGAAGTCGTTAATGCCGCATCATCCACATTGGCCATCCAAATTGAGATGCCATTTAACTCATAATTCGAATCCGAATACCAACTAATGCTCTTGATGGGGTTGGTGTCAACACCTGCAGCTGTCAATTCGGAAGCGAGGAATAGTTGTTCGCTAATGGAATATTTATATGCAGTGTACATAGGAATGGTTGAAGTAGTAGAGTAATACTCTCCCAACTGGATTTCGGTATCATATGACGCTATTCCATTATTACCATATAAATACCCCTTTGCATTCTCCAATGTGTTGAATTCATTGCCAGCATCTTCTTGGTTCATCCAATAATGGGTGGGCTCGTCATAGTAATACAAATCGTATTCGTTGGCCGTTAAATTCTCAACTTCGTAAACTTCCACCTCTTCTTCCAATGGGGAAGCAATCAGATGCCAACCGTCTGCCTCCCCTGTGGTGTAAGGCGTAATGGTACGCCACAGTTCGGCATTCACGCCATCGTTGGCATGATAAAGTTGGCCACCTTCATCGAGATAGACACGAGAATCGTCAGAGGTGGTAAGCGTTCCGGTTACCGTCAAAGCCGCGTCAGAACCAATGTAGATATAGTAGTCATTATAAACCGTAGCTGAAGCCACTGTAGCGTTATCATACAATTCGGCATATCCAAATATACCTACCGTTGAGGTTTCTGTAGGCAGCTCTTTCGGACTCCAGTTGTCAACATCGTTCCAATCACCTGAGCCCACAAAGTTGTGGTGACCTTCAAGTTGTATGAAGTTGGCCACAAGGGTGATGTCGTTGGTAAGGGCGAAAGAATAATCAGCATTATTCGAGACAAATGTTCCATCAGGCGTTGTCCAATTGATGAAAACTCCACCCAAATTGGCCTCGGCATGGACAATGCTTCCATTGTCAGCGCATGAGCCATGTAGCGTCACTGAGGCAGTGCCGAGCATTTCATCATTCGACCTTACAACGAGCACATAAGGATTCTCAGAATAGTTGGTGAATGTCGACCATGTGCTTGCATTCTGATAATTGCTCAACGAGCCGCAAGGAACGTGAACGGGGATAGACTTGTCGACTCCATTGAAGGCACTGCTTTGGGTCCAAGGTGCAGAAGTATTCTGGCTCCAAATCTCAGTTATTCCAGAGCAACCTGAGAAAGCATAGCTGTAAATTGAGGTTACAGAAGCAGGAATCACCAATGCGCCTACCAATCCATGATCGTCGTTTTCATCATGATAGAATGCGTAACTGCCAATGCTTGTGACAGCATTTCCTAAGAACGTCAAATGACAGTTTTGCGAGTTTCTGGCACCGAAAGCATAGTCTGGAATTTGTGTTACATTTTCCCCGATGACGATTTCCTGAAGATTGGAATTCTGCCAAAACACATAATAAATGTATTGGTGGTTTTCGTCCCATCCCATACTTTCACAATTGATGGCATTAAAATGGACTTCCGAAAAACCGCAGTTCACAAAACCACGCATACCAATTCTTGTAACGTTTTCAGGGATGGTAAGTGTTCCAGTCAGACCAGTGCAGTCGATGAAAGCCGAATTGCCAATGGTCAATAACGAAGCGGGGAGTTCAAGGTCTCCTGTCAAATTACCGTTGTAGGCAAAAGACATATTCCCAATCTGAGTTACAGAGGCAGGTATTACCAAATCTCCGGCAAGGCCGGCATTACGGAAAGCTTCATTGCCAATTGTCTGCACCGAATTGCCCAATGTTAATTGGCAATTACCAGCATAAGTACCAGCAAAAGCATTCGCTGGTATCTGTGTTACATTATCGCCAATGACAATCTCTTGTAATAAATCATTATAAAGGAAACCGGCTCCAAATTCGGCATCCTCTGTATAACCTATGCTTTCGCAATCAGTTGCATTATAATGAATGGCCGTGAAAGAACTGTTAAAGAATGCCCATCTTCCTATCCAAGTCACATTCTCCGGAATAACGAGAGTGCCGTTCAATCCAGTACAGGCATCAAATGCACTGTTACCGATTCGGGTCAATGATTCAGGCAGGGTCAAGGTGCCAACGAGATATTCATTTTCAATGAATGCACTGTCGGCAATTTGGGTTACAGCATAATTCAGCTCTGAACACTCGCTGTAAATAGATGCAGGAATGACCAGATTCTCTGCTGAATAGAAACCTTCAGCAAAGCCCGTCAACATCACTTGAGGCGGATTCGAACTGATGATTTCGTAGCGCAAGCCATCTTGGACGAAATAAGTGTTCGACTCAATCTGTATATTCGTGAAATATGACCAATAATCTGCATTTTGGTAGGCTTCCAGGGTGCCACAAGGGATGAATAGAGGCTTGCTGTAACAGTAATTGAAAGCATAGTTGCCCATTATGGTTGGAGGGACAATCGCCAATGAAATAATTGACTGAATGTTGCTGCAATAATAAAATGCATAGTTTCCGATAGTTGTCAAAGAACTCGGTAGTACAATGGAAGTGAGGCTATAGCAATCATAGAATGCGTAGTCCCCAATGGCAGTCAAAGAGCTTGGCAATGTGACGGAAGTAAGTCCTGTACAATAATAGAAAGCATTCTCTCCAATAGAAGACAAGCCAATAAAGAACTGCAACTCGTCAAAAGAAGTAATGCTTGTATTGCTTTGGAAATAGTTACTCAATTCTGTTACCGAAGCAGCCTCAGCATAGCTCAGTTCTCCATCGCCGTTGGTATCCCAGTTGGCAATGCAAATACTCTTCACATTGGCATCGGCAAAAATGATGTTGCCATCTTGCACGAAATGAGCCACCAAAGTCGCATCTTCCGCAACCATAAAGGTATACTCCGCATTCGTGGAAACTATTTCACCGTTCTTAGTCCAGTTGGCAAAGGCATAGCCTGAGTTGGCAGTTGCCGTCACAGTACATGACATTCCACTTGCATAGTAGCCTCCGCCCGTTACCATGCCACCTGTGGTTGGGTCAGCCACTACAGCAATCGTGCCTCCACATAAACCAATAAAGTTACTGAAGCCGCCCCAAGAAACATTCGAATAGGTTTCAACCGCATCGCAGGGAACATACACAGGAATGGTTTGGTCCACATCAGCAAAGGCATTGCTTTCCACAGATGGAGGTGTAGCCGTCTTAACGGTGATTGTAGTGAGATTAGATAATCTCAAAGCCTGACTACCAATGTTGGCAACTGATTCGCCAAGCGACAATGAAGTAAATCCGCTACAATTTCTGAAAGCCCTCTCCCCGATAGTAACTACAGCATCTGGAATGACCAATTCACCAGAGAGGTTACTACAACCATTGAATGCATACGAGCCAATTGAAGTTAATGAATCACCGAGCATAAGGCTGGTGTATCCACTGCATCCGCTGAAAGCATTATAACCAATTGTCGTTACATAGTTCGGAATGACAAGACCTCCTGTTAGACCAGAACAACCATAAAACGCATTAGAACCTAGTGATGTCAAGGAATTCGGGAATGCAACAGAAGTGAATCCACTGCAACCAGAGAAGGTGGCGCTTTCGATGCTGGTTACGCCTTCTCCTATAATAAGTGCGCCATTGAAGCCTGTGCAGTCCTTAAAAGCCTCTTCGGCAATACTTGTTACTGAATTGGGTATCACAAGATCTCCAGTAAAACCACTGCAGTCTTCGAAAGCTCTAAAGCCAATGGTGGTCACTGAATTAGGTATCACGAGTGTCCCGCTGAGGTTGTTGCAATACTGGAACGCTTGCTCAGCAATGACTGTGATGGATTCGGGGAGCACAACGGAAGTCAAATTGCTACAAGAATGGAATGCATTGTAGGGAATGGACGACAATCCGATAAAATATTGCAATTCGTCAAACGAAGTGAGGTTTGAATTGTATTGGAAATAATAACTTAAATCCGTTACCGAGGCAGCTTCAACATAGCTTAATTCACCATCTCCGTTACTATCCCAATGCTCGACACAAATGGCTTTCACGTTGGCATCGGCAAAGACGATATTACCTTCAGGAACAAAGTGCGCCACCAAAGCCATATCGCCTGCTACAGGGAACGAGTATTCCGCCAAAGTGGAAACCAACACTCCATTTGCGGTCCAGTTGGCAAAGACATAACCTGTATTAGCTGTCGCAGTTACCGCGCAGGATTGACCGCCTTCAAACGAACCTCCACCTGTCACCGTTCCGCCTTCGGCAGGAGTAGCAGCAACAGTAACCGTGCCAGAGCATAAGCCATTGAAACTGCTGAAACCGCCCCAAGCAACCGACAAATAATCATCCTCTGAACCGCATGGAACATAAACGGGAATGTTCGGACTTCCATACCAAGAAGCAAAGAATACGTTGTCGCCCAATGATGCCGGAGTTTCGGAGAGAGAAGTAATGGAAACGAATAAAATGGCATCATTATAAAAAGCGTAGTCACCAATGTTGGTCACATTCTCCCCAATCGTAAGGCTGCCATTAAAGCCTGTTTGGTAGAAAGCTCTTTCACCGATGGTTGTCACTGAATTGGGGATGACTAAATCGCCCGTCAGGGTGCTACAATCATAAAATGCATAGTTAGGAATTGTCTGTACATTTTCACCTATATTAATAGTAGTCAGTGATTGGCAGTTTTCCAGCCAACCTCTTGATTGAGCATTTACCGTAGTGCAGTTAGTCGCATTGAAATTAATTTCCAAAAGGTTGGTGCAATCCCTAAAAGCAGTATTACCGATGCCTTCCACTGCTGCAGGAATAGTGACGCTAGTCAATCCTGTGCAGCCATAGAAACCGCTAAGGAAAGTAAGAGATTCGGGCAGGTCGATGCTTGTAATACCCGTGCAGTTTTCAAAAGCGTAGCCACTGATACGCGTCAAACCTTCGTTAAAAGTTACACCCGTAAAACCGCAATTTGCAAATGCATAATTGCCAATTTCAGTCACAGATTCAGGAATGATTAGATTGCCTGTGAATTGTTCTTGATCCATAAAAGCTTTGTTCGGAATAATCTCCACATTCTCACCAATGCTTAAAGTGGTTATGGAATTGCAGCCATACAGCCATTCGCGCCAAGAATCATTGTCGATAGTGCAGTTAATGGCGTTATAATCTAGCTGCGTAAATCCTGTACAGTTGGAAAATGCCGCGCTGCCAATGGAAGTCACATTCTCGGGAATTACTAGAGTCCCTGTAAAACCCGTGCAACTCTCAAATGCACTGCTACCGATAGAAGTTACATTTTCTGGTATGGTAAGCGTTCCAGAAAAGCGGTTGTCATAAAAAGCACTTTCACCAATGGAAGTAACCGTACTTGGCAGGGTAAGCGTACCATTGAAACCACGTTGGTCAGACCAATTCTCAAACGCATAATCAGGGATTGAAGTTAATTCCGCATTGATAGTAAGTGATCCACCTTGGAAACAATTCTGAAAAGCTCCTTCCCCAATGGAGGTCAACGTGATGGGAATGGTAAGACCATTGCTATTGAAAGGCACATTAGAAAAAGCGTATGCGCCGATGGTTTGAATGTTCCTCAGGTTCAAATTTCCTGTAAAGCCGCAATTTGCAAAAGTGTATTGCCCAACGGATTGAATATTGAGCGGAAAAGCAAGATTGCCAGTCATGCTTGAGCAATTATAGAAAGCATAGTCACCAATGGATTGCAATTGAGAGTTGGTCGTGCTGCCAAAGTTCAATTGCGTGAATCCGCATCCATCGAATGAGTGTGCTCCTATTGAGGTCAAGGAAGTTGACAAGGTCAACCTGCCTGTCAAGCCTGCACAATGATAGAAAGCGTAATCTCCAAGCATCGATAATGTATTAGGGAGAGCCAATGGACTCGCCGTCATATACTGGCATCCATAGAATGCATACTCTCCGATGCTAACAACAGCATTCGATAGCACGAATGTGCCATCGAAGTAGCTTTGGTAAAATGCATGGTCACCAATTTGCGTGACGGAATTGGGAATGTGAAGGTCACCACCAGTACTTCCAAGATTGGCGAAAGCATAGCTTCCAATTGTGGTCACCGAAGTACCAATAGTCAAATTGCCATCGAAGCCTGCATTATCAAAAGCATGACTACCGATGGTGAGCACTGTATTGGGGATGTCAATGTCGCCATACATATCAGTGTAGTTGGCAAAAGCATTGTCACCAATAGCAGTGACCGTGTAAGTAATACTGCCGTTTTCAACGGTTTCCGGAATAACCAATTCATCAGAAGCAGACGTCCCGTCCACATGCCCATCAAGGCTCACTGTGGGAGGGGTTGTACTGATGATGGTGTAAAGCAAGTTGTCTGCCTCAAACTGTTCTTGGGCAAACGCTTTCGTCAATCCCGCCACGTTCAGCAGCAGGACGAGCAGGACAGTCCAAGCCATCCTTTTCCGATGTAAATGTCTTACATTCATAATGATTAGATTTAGTTATTAGATTGAATTGTGTTTTTCTTATTAAAATCCCGGGCGGGCAATAAAAAGCGTGGACTTACTCTGTTTTTCTAGTTGATTATAGGAGGCCTTCGACTGCCTTGCACGACAACTATGTATATGAGTAAAGCCCACGTGAAAAACACGTGAGCATCGGCTTACTCGCCTGGTCGTGCATGGGAAGTGTCGAAGTTTCCTATAACACAAGCTTTTAAGCTAACGCTATTTCTTCAAATTATGTAAAGGGAGAGGGATTATTTCATTCGATGTATTTTGGTTAGACTTTTGTTTGTTTTGTCGGGGGCAAAGATAAGGAATCTTGGGGAATACAGGAAGGAAAAGATTAAAAAAATCTCGGATTGCGCATGCGGTTATCAGGAAATGTCTTTTTTTGCAGGTGAAAAACAAATGACACAAGGATGTTGAATGCGACAAACACACAAGGAATCTATCTGAACGTCCCTATGTAATTTGCTGATTTAGGTCGTCACTTTTGTGTCAACTTTTTCAGCGTAAGACAAGTCGTTGGCCTTTTTCGTCAACGAGTCGTTGACGATTTACAACTCTCTCATTATAAAAGGCATACCAACGCTTCATATACTTGAGGTTGGTCACTGAGAAACCTGTTTCTTCGCTAAAAGCAGTCCTCAAATCAAGGCTCAACTGATCAAAGAAACCGCTGCCCCATTTGCTTTCTGCCCGCAGTTCCACCATATCTCTACCCAAGCTCCAATAAAACTCAAGCATGGCAGTATTTACACGAACAGCCGCCTTGGTTTGGCTTTGGCGGAAACGCTGCTTGATGTCGGCCATCCATTGCACATAGCCTTCATCGGCGGTCATCCCATCACGGAAAGTAAAAGTAGGTTTATCAGTCATTTTCTAATTCCAAATATTCTAAAGGCTCATAAACCGGAAGCTGAGAGTTAGCGAAGTCCTTCTTGTTGCGAGTGATAATAATGTCGGCACCCCATTTCTTTGCAGAGAAATATTGCATGGCATCCTCAAAGTCCGTAAACCCAGACGACAACGCTTGCACCACCACATCCCTATCCACATCGGCTAATTCACAAATGCTAATCATGTCTGATATTTTGTGGAATATGTCAGTTTGGCTAACTTTGCTTCTTTCCATGAAATAGCTTGCCGTTGCCAATGTCAATGTAGAGCAACACAATTCGATTTCTTTGTTGTAGCTCTTAACCATCAATCTGGCTGCTGGCAGATAGAAATCGCTACGTTCACAGAGAAAATCCACTACGACATTTGCATCAAGAAAAAGTTTATCCATACTTCTCCTCCCAGTGATTGTGCATAACTTCCTTCACATCCTCTTCGCCGGTCATGTCTGTCTTTACGCTCATGTTACGGATGAACTCTGGAATTCCGTCTTTATTCACCTCGGAAGTGGTTTTGTTTTTCGAGGCACCTAACAAATTCCTGATAAAGGCTGTCAGTTGGTACAGTACCGACTCATCCTCAATCGAGTCAATTTCCTTGAATAAAGAATATTTCATTTCTATGGCTGTCATGTTTCCCTCCTTTTCGTTTAACGCTGCAAATATATACAATTTTTATAACAAACGTATTACAGTGCCTGATACGCCTGGAATTGTGCCGCCACGCGGTCGCGCACTTTCTGCTGGATGTCGGCGGGCGAGAGAACCAACAGGTCTTTTCCGAAAGAGGATAATTCACGGATAAGCTCATAGTTCTCTATGCAGTCAATGGAGAAGAATGCACCTCCTTCGAGCTTTGGGTATTTTCCGCTTGGGGAGATTGCGGGTCTTGGCCCGCGATGAGTGGGTAAGGGCGAGGCTCTAAATCCACGCGGTAAAACGAACATAGGTTCATGTGCCAATGAACATAGGTTCAAGCGGCGATGAACATAGGTTCGTGAGGCGATGAACATAGGTTCACTGTTTCGAAAGGTTTTGATGGTCTGTGATTTGCTGATTTAGGTCGTCACTTTTGTGTCAACTTTTTCAGCGTAAGACACCCAAACTAGTTTACATTCCAAAAATATTGATTAGATTTACGGCGTAAATTTTGACGAAAAACTAATCAAACCATTTGGAGTGATTGCCGTTCATTCATATAACAGCCTGTGCTACGGCACGATGCCGATTGCGGACCTGGTCGGAAAGGCCGCCGCGATGGGCTATTCCGTCTTGTCTTTGACCGATATCAACACGACGATGGGCGTGGCCGATTTCGTGGTGGAATGTCAGCGGAAGAGTGTGCGGCCTGTTGTAGGTGTGGAGGTGCGCAACGGCAACGAGCTGCTCTATGTGGCCTTGGCCAAAAACAACGAGGGCTTTTCCGAACTGAACCGTTTCCTGACCCATCATAACCTCACCCAACAGCCTTTCCCCGAAATCGCACCCGATTGGGAACAGGTCTTTGTCATTTATCCCTTTGGGAAACGAAAGCAAAATTCGCTGAAAGAGAATGAATTTCTCGGTGTTCGATTTTCCCAATTGACCAAATTGTACAACTGCGAATCTTTTGGAAAATTGGTCGCCATGCAACCCGTGACCTTCGGCGAGGCCGACGATTTCCAACTGCACCAATGTATGCGCGCCATCGACGAAAATGTGTTGATTTCACGCTTGGAGCCTGCCGCTTGTGCCGGTCCCGACGAGATTCTTTTGCCTGCCGAAAGGCTGAAAACGACCTTTGCACTCTATCCACAACTCATTGAAAATGCAGAACGTATCTTGGACGAGTGCGAAATCAATTTGGACAACAGCGTGAAAAACAAGCGCACCTTCATGGGTAATGTCTATGACGACTGCGAACTGCTGCGCAAGCTGGCTTTCGACGGCATGATGTACCGCTACGGCGCAGCCAACAAGACCGCTTACCGCCGCATCGAGAAGGAGTTGGACATCATCGAGCGAATGGGCTTTTGCGCCTATTTCCTCATCGCTTGGGAGATTGTAAAATTCGCCATGTCGCAAGGCTTCTATCATGTCGGACGTGGCAGTGGTGCCAATAGTGTGGTGGCTTATTGCTTGAAAATCACCGATGTGGATCCGATTGAACTGGATTTGTACTTCGAGCGTTTCCTCAACCCCATGCGCAGCAGCCCGCCCGATTTCGACCTCGATTTTTCGTGGAAGGATAGGGACAAAGTCATAGAGCATATCTTTGAGAAATATGGTCGGGAGCATGTGGCACTGCTTGGCGCGACGGTCACTTTCCAAAGCAACTCGCTCTGTCGCGAGTTGGGCAAGGTGTACGGTCTGCCCAAAGGCGAAATCGACCAAATGGAACGCAACCCTGAAGCCTTCGCCCGACAGAGCGAAATCGGGCGGCAGATTTTGGCCATAGCCGAGCGTCTCCGCGACTTCCCACGCCAACGTTCTATTCATGCCGGCGGCGTGTTGATTACGGAAGAACCCATCACCAACTTCGCTGCCCTCGACCTGCCGCCCAAAGGCTTCCCGACGACACAATACGATATGTATTCCGCTGAAAAACTGGGCTTTGAAAAAATCGACATTTTGAGTCAGCGTGGCATCGCGCACATTCGCGAGGCGGTGGAAATGGTGGAACACAGTCAAGGTGTTCGCATTGACATTCACCAGATTAACGCGTTGAAGCAAGACGAGCTAATCAAGCGGCAACTGCTCAAAGCCGAGACTTGCGGCTGCTTCTATATTGAGAGTCCGGGGATGCGTGGGCTGTTACGCAAGTTGCGTTGTTCTGATTACAAAACCTTGGTTGCGGCCAGTTCCATCATTCGTCCAGGCGTGGCCCGTTCGGGCATGATGCGCGAGTATGTCAATCGTTTCCATCATCCTGAAACGGTGGATTATAAGCATCCTGTTTTGAAAGAACTGTTGGCCGAGACCTATGGCGTGATGATTTATCAGGAGGATGTGCTCAAAGTGGGGCATTATTTTGCGGGCTTGGACTTGGCCGAGGCCGATGTGCTGCGTCGCATGATGGGTCACAAAATGCGAGACAAAACGGAGTTTGAACAGGTGACGAAGCGCTTTTTCGACAACTGCAAGGCCAAGGGTTATCCCGATGACTTGGTGCGTGAGCTTTGGCGGCAGATAGAGTCATTTTCGGGCTATTCCTTTTCCAAAGCACATTCGGCCTCTTACGCGGTGGAGAGTTACCAAAGCCTTTACTTGAAAAGTCACTATCCGCTTGAGTTTCAGGTGGCCGTGATTAACAATTTCGGCGGGTTCTATCAGACTTGGTTCTACTTCAACGAGGCGCGGCGCATGGGTGCGAAGATCCACCTGCCTTGCGTCAATCGCAGCAGTTACCTCACCACCTTGAATGGTCGGACGATTTTCATGGGATTTGTGCATTTGCAAGGACTGGAGCAAGGTTGTGTGGAGTGTTTTCTTTCTGAACGTGCGGCGCGTGGGCCTTTTGTAAGCCTCGACGACTTCGTCG
>CALEMB010000059.1 GCA_937902805.1 uncultured Bacteroidales bacterium | reverse complement strand
AAAACACCAAATGTCCAAAGTGAATAAGTTATAAGTTATAACTTCAGTTGGGGGGCTGATGCTTGCATCGGTTCTTCACAGTCCCAGTGCCGTGTTCGCGGAGCCGTCTAACACATGTATATAATTACATTGATTATCAATAACAAATCCGACAGCAAACGACAACAAACGATTACAGTCGACTACAAACGTTTAATCAACGGCTTAGTATTGACAGAGTTTTCATCTTTGCAGGGTAAAACAATTTAAAACCCACAAATATGGAAACAAAGGAAAACAAGATTATTGAAGTCCCTATGGGGGACACTAAAGAAGACATCAAAGCAAGGGAAACCATCATATCCGATGTTTATAGAAGTTGGTATGAAGCCAACCCTTCGAAAGCCGCGTACAACTCTAACTTGAAAGACTATATCAATGTGCGTTTTTTGTCGATAAACGAGACCGTTCACCATGCATCCATGTCTTATCTGTCGACATTGGCCGTCCTCCAACTTGACCTGATTTTGAGAAACGCCATACAGGTTGGTAAACCTCAGAAGCCGAAACCCGACAACAAAAACCAAAGCGAGTTTTCACAAATGCTCATTATGGAATGCCAGTTGGTTGGCATAGGAACAGCAAAACTAACTGTTGGCGTAAAAAAGAAAACAGGTATGAAGATTCAATACTGCATTACAGCGATTAGTACATAAAAAAAACCGTCGGAGTTACAAGGGGCTTGGCAGTCGCCATTTCCCGTCCGACGGTTAAATCTGTGAATCGTATCCAGCGATTACCCAAACTTATTGGGAACACATACGATTGACTTTCTGCCTGCAAAATTACAACAAAATTCAAAACACCGCCATAAACTCAGGAAATAATTTCTCACCGATGCGTTTTTTCTCACAGCACCTTCGGCCAGCTCAGGACAAGTTTCACAGATTCCACAGATTTTTTGCCTTTGGCCAACTCCGCTTGAGTCCTCTAAGGTGCTGTCGTCACCTCAAGCCCTCATCGCGGGCTTGACCCGCAATCTCTTAAACGGGAAATGACAACTCCATCAGGAAAAGAGCAAAAAACTGCCGACCAAAATCAGGCAAAGACAAATTTTTTTGCAGTTGTTGCAGTGCTGCAGTTAGTTTTTGCGCCAACCGCAAAAGCGATTCTTGGTTTTTATTTGCGCAATTCCAAAAACATTCCTACCTTTGTCCCCGATAAACAAAACGAAAAGTCTAACCAAACGAAATAGCGAATGGCCCCAAGGGCGTAAGGCTCAAGAAATAAAAAGGCATATTAAAAACAATAGCGTTAGCTTAACAGCTTGTGTCACTAATACTACCACTATTAATCACAATTCAAGCAAGTAAAGCCGATGCTCACGTGTTTTCCACGTGGGCTTTACTTATTGAGTTGAATTGTGAAGGCTGTGGTAGGCCTTAGTGACCAACTTGAAGTGAAGGTCCACGTTTTTTATTGCTAAATTGGAAAAAGAATAAAAGTCTAAAACACGAATACAAACAATTCAAATAATCAAAACCGACGAGCCTGATGGGAATAACTGGGCAAAAATAAACAATGAAAAAGTCATTATTAAAAGCATCATTATTCTGTTTGGGAGCCATACTGCTGTGTGGATTGTATTCTTTTAAATCTCTACAGATAGAATCGTTTCAACAGAATTATCAAACAGAAGCAATTTTTAATGATACTTTAATAACTCCCGAAGGAGAGGAACCACAACTAATAAAGGAGAGTATTGTTGAAGATGACCAAAGACAATGTAGTTGTTATTTATTTGTTTCGGAAAACACAACCACTGAAAGTTGGCGCCTAGGTATTAAAAGTAGTTGTTCCTGTACGCTTATTGCAACATACGTGTACACCGTTTATTACATAGATGAATATAGTGGTGAGTTTAAAGAACGTACAGAAGGCCCTGAAGAAATAGAAATAGGGAATGTGGAAATCCCTCAACTAGATCACGGTACTATAGGTAAATCTGTATGCTTTCCAGTAAGTATAGATGCCCGTTTCAAAGAGGACCCCGATGGGAATAATTAAACAAAAAAATGAAAAACACTAAAGAAACACAACAAATACAAACGAATATGCAAACAAAATCTTTATCTATGAAAAGGGCTTTGAGTGCCGCCCTGTTCATCCTGCTGCTGAGCGTGGCGGGAATGAAGAATGCACTCGCACAAAACCAAGTGGCCACGCTGCAACATAATGACACTATTACAGGGGTGTTTTATGGACAGAATGCCTTTGTTTCGGCGCATAATGCTGCTGTTAACGGGGACATTATTACCCTATCGAGCGGAACTTTCAACAATTGTGATATTACCAAATCGGTTACAATTCGTGGTGCTGGGTGCGTTTATGACTCAATAACACATGTTGCTCCGACAATTATTCCAGGTACTTTCTGTCTAAAGAAAGACAATATTAGTTTTGAAGGTATATGGTTTACTGGTTTCGTATACAGTTTTCAGCATGCATGGGGTTGGGTCGTTGCTGAAACCAGTAATAATGCCAGTTTTATAAAATGCAACATTAACAAAACTGGTTATTCTAATGTGGATAGCGAGTGTTATGGATTCGTTAGGAATTGGCAATTTGTTAATTGTATTATTAAGGATTTTGTTTCTTATAGAGCAATAAACAATTCACCCTGTTTTACGGGCTTGTCTGTCATTAATAGTGTGGTGAGATTTACAGTATACGATCAAACAGATATTTACAATCCTACCACTACCAATAATTCAATTGTGCTAATTGAAAACTTACAAATTGCCAAAAACATAATAGCCCACAATAGTATTTTTGTAACGGATACTCTTAACATGGTTTCTAATTGCACTTTTCTAAATTGTATTGGAATAAAGACAGGTGAAACTTCCTTGTTTGAAGGGCAAACCACCCAAAATGTTATGGAAGTGAACAGCTATTCGGAAGTGTTTGAGACTTTTGATGGAACCATTTCATACGAGAACATCTATCAATTGAAAAACGACATAGCCACAAGTTTCTTGGGCCACGATGGTACGGAAGTGGGCATTTACGGGGGCATTATACCTTATAAAACGCGACCTCCCTATATGATACTGAAGAATTGCAATGTGGCGGGGCAAACGGATGAGAACAAGAAATTGAATGTGGAGATGGAGCTAATTGGGCCGGAAGATTAATGCCTTAAATTTTGGACCGATGAAACGACGACTTTTTATAATCATCTGCCTGTTGCAGTGTTTGATAGTGAAGTCGCAGTCGCTATATCAATGCCAGTATTGGTTTGATCAAGAACCACCGCAGACTGTGACGGTGAATTTCAACAGCAACACTGCGCAAATGGAACTTGATGCCGCTTCGCTCTCAGACGGCATTCATGTATTGTTCTTACAAGTTAAGGACACAACGGGAATGTGGTGCGCGGCGCGAAACTATTTGTTCTACAAGATCCCCGAGCAAATCAATCCAGCAAATCCCGAAAACGTGACCTATCATTGCTGGTTTGACGAGGATTTTGAGCACGAGCAGACTGGACCATTCGGAACTGGACAGTTCCTGATGGATGCCGATGGTCTTGAAAGCGGTATTCATATCTTGTATGTGGCATTGGAGGGCGATGGATTGAGTTCCACGCGAAGTTATATGTTCTACAAGATGCCAGAGCAAATCAATCCGGTGAATCCCGAAAACGTGACCTATCATTGCTGGTTTGACGAGGATTTTGAGCACGAGCAGACTGGACCATTCGGAACTGGACAGTTCCTGATGGATGCCGATGGTCTTGAAAGCGGTATTCATATCTTGTATGTGGCATTGGAGGGCGATGGATTGAGTTCCACGCGAAGTTATATGTTCTACAAGATGCCAGAGCAAATCAACCCGGTGAATCCCGAAAACGTGACCTATCACTGTTGGTTCGACGAGGACTTTGAACACGAACAGACTGGACCGTTCGGAACAGGAATGATTCAGCTGAATACCCTTTTGCTTGGAGAAGGCGAACACACTGTGTATATTTTGCTTGAGAGTGGAGCAATTACAACCACCCAAAGCTATACTTTTGAAAAACATTTGGTTGATGGACACATCATTATCACGATGGCCAATCCAGCGGGAGCAGGTACATTGAGCGGACAGGGATGGTATGAATTAGGCGATACTTGTATGCTGATAGCCACGGCCAACCAAGGCTATGTCTTTGAGAATTGGTCGAACATAGGGAACATTGTTTCCGATAGCACAACTTATAGTTTTACCGTGACAGAAGACTCTACTTTTGTGGCCAATTTCGTGGAGATTATCATCCTTGATACTACTATCTATGCTGAAATCTGTTACGGAGAAGATTATCTTGAAAACGGCTTTGAGATCATACAACCCGAAATGGGGTTAGGTAATTATTCCATGGTGTTTCACCCTGCTTTCAACTACGACAGCATCGTCAATCTCGCTCTCACGGTTTATCCCACCTATTATTTCGTTGAAGACACCACGCTTTGTGAAACGACCCCTTTCTATTGGCACGGAAACACTTACACGGAGAGCGGCATATATTATGATAGTTTACAAACCATCTATGGCTGCGATAGCATTTACGCTTTGTCGTTGGAGTTCTTTAACACCCCTTTGGGCGAGTTTGCCGGTATGACCCCCACTAACAACTACCCATTCACATCGCTGCCGATTACTTTCAGTTGGGATGCGGTTTCGGGGGCGGAGTATTACAATCTCTATCTGTGGAATACGAATGACCCTGTTCCAAGCACGCCTTTTGCGGGCAATATATATAATAGGAGTTGTTATGTTTCCTCGTTGCAGAACCACCAAACCTACAATTGGTATGTTGAGGCGGTAAATACTTGTTTTACATCGACAAGCGGCGTTAGAAGTTTCTCCTTGAACATACCGCCGTCTATGAATGTCAGCACGAACAACCTCGCTTTTGGTGAAGTGGTGCTGAACGATAGCGTTTCCATGAATTTGTTTGTCAGCGGCAATGCTTTGGATGATGCCATCACTTTGCAGATTACTGGCGAAGATGCCTCTATGTTCTCATTCGAGCAAGGCTCCAACTGGAATGGTCTTACGGGTGGCTCGCTGACGGTGACTTTCAGTCCGACAGCGGTACAATACAACTACACCGCCAACTTGGTCATTACTACGGGAACGCTCACCCAAACGGTGCAACTTACGGGAAGCCTTGCCGACATGTTTGTGTTCAATACATACGTTACGCAAGACGTTTTCGAGATGAACTCCACCATCCCGATTTATGGAACAGTGATGGATGTCAACAACAATCCTATGGCTGGAGCCGAGGTGGAAGTGAAAGTGATGGTGATGGGTACAACGCGCTTGCTGTTTGCCACGACGGGCGACGATGGCCATTTTTCCGTGGAGTTCGTGTCGGCTTATTCCGAGTCGGGGTATTACACCGTCAATTCGGGCAGGGTGGGCCACAACAGCACCGCCGTTCACGATGACTTCAACATCCCTGGCATGAACCTCGTCACCAACGGCTGGATTCTTTGGGATGTGGTGCAAAACGAGACCACTACGGGAAGCATTGTGATTAGGAACCGAAGCCAAATCCCGCTGACCAACATCCAAGTGACTGCCTCCAACTTGCCCGAGGGCTGCTCATTCACTTTTCAACCCTTGAGTTTGCAGGGGATGGAAGAGGGTGTGTTGGAATACAGCGTCACAGGCTCGGCCTTGACTTCCGGCAACAACTATGAGGAGGTGAGGCTTGTGGCAACAAGTGCCGAAGGTGCTTCCATGAACTTTAGTGCTTGGTACTATTGCGCGGAGCCGAGAGGCATCTTGTATGCTGCACCCAACAATATCACCACAACCATGACCAAGGGCAACAGCAAGATTGTGGACGTGATGCTTTACAACAACGGTACCGGCCCGACGGGAAGCGTTTATCTTGACCTCCCATCCGTGGATTGGCTGTCTGTGGTAGGCAATGACACTTTGCCATCTATTGCCGTTCACGATTCGGCCTATTTCTCGCTGCGGTTATCTGCCAATGAAAACACGTCATTGGTGCAATACACAGGCAACATCGCCATCAACTGCGAGCGAGGTGACGGCTTGTCGTTGCCTTACACCATTATGGCCGTGTCGGATTCCACGGGTACGCTCGTCGTGGATGTGACCGATGATTACACCTACAACGGCAACGGCCAGCATCTTGCAGGTGCCACCGTGACCTTGAAAGGCTACTATTCATTGCAGACCGTTGCCATAGGCTTGACTGGCAGCGACGGCACATTTACAGTGGAGGACATTCCCGAAGGCTATTACAGGATGTCCATTACCGCGCCACAACATGCCGAGTACCAAGCAACGATACAGATTGAAGGCGACCAGACCAACACGCAGAACATCTATCTTCAATACCAAGCTATTACCTATTCTTGGATTGTGGTGCCTACTGAGATTGATGACGAATACACCTTTGAACTTGTAGTGGATTACGAGACAAATGTTCCAGTTCCCGTGGTGGTGATTGACATGCCGCAGACTTTCCCCGAATTGGAAGAAGGCGAGAGTTATGTGTTCAACTACATCATTACCAATTACGGCCTGGTAGATACGTATGGAATAACGCTTTATCCGCCTACCGACCATCCGCTATATGAGTTCACACCGTTGATTACTGAGATGGATACGCTTCATGCGCAATCAACTGTAGTGGTTCCTTGCACTATGACCACGAGAACCCGACAACGTTCACAAGCGGTGATTAAAGCACTTGGCATGAACAGAGACCGAGACGAAAACGGATGCCCTTATTATGCACTGACAAAGACCAAACAATACTATATGTGCGGTGACAGGCATAACTGGTTCTGGGCTAATGTGGGACGTAACATTGGTTCAATACCTTGTAGCTCCCCAGGAGGCATGAATCCAACAGGAGGTGGTTTTATTGGAGGCGGTGGAGCAGGTAGCGGAGGTGGCTCTGCGAGTAGTTCATCATCAACGCCTGTGATTTCCATCGTTCATAACCAAGGCTGTGATCCAGACCCATGTCTTCCTGGAGTTAAGGATGACATTGACAATTGCCCAAACAATGGTGGGATTTTACCCAATCTTCCTCTTCATAATCCAGCCAACAAATAGTTAACGGAATGTATAACATGTAAAATTTGAAGTCATGAAAAACATAGCAATAAATATTGTGACCAAGTTAATGGCAATTCTTATGGGCTTGTTAGTCAGTGGTTCCGTGTTGGCGCAAGATAACACTTATGTGAGAAAAAACATAATACACATGGGTCAAAAAACGTCCCCAGATTTATTTCATTGTGGAAAACTGATATCTGTTAGTTATAATCCTTATGCAGTCTCTTCATTTCCTGATTATTTTTATGATAGCCCTGGGGATAAAGTATTTGAAGTCCCTTGTTCAGGCCATACCTATACTTGGATAGTTAGAGTGCTTCCAATAACAGTGGCTGATTTAAATAAGGAAACTTATTTAATTGATTGTGATTGTAAACCAGAAGATCCGCAATGTATACAAAACAAAATAACAGGGGGCAATAAAAGAACATCTTCCAACATGGCAGCCATATATTATGGTCTGAAATATTATTTTGATTATAAAGATGCAACAGAAGACTTTTTGTTTAATGCATTTCAAAATTTAACATGGTTCAACCAAGAGAACAGAAATACCTTTTGGAATCTATTCCAATCCTTGCTCGATATCAATACGGGAATGATGTCAGAAGAAGCCATGCAGCAATTGATAGCCAACAACCCATACGGTTATATTGCTGAAGACTACATTGAAGATTTGGTTGAACGGTACAACCGATCTGTTATGTATTGGGATGAAGGTCATTACACCATTGAGGATTTGCCTGAAGGGTATAATTCAGACTTCATCGAGTATGATACTGCGGCTATGAACAAGGCCTACGATGCTTACGATTATGCCATTGCACATGGTTTCAGTGATGTGAAAGCCATGTATGACAATGCGTATGAACTTTTGGCAGCTGAAGTGGAGAACATCCAAACTTCGGTCTGTGCTCATGTCACGCTGCAATTTAACCAGAAGATGACCATGACCAGAGAGGCTTTCAATGGCACCTTACAAATCTTCAATGGTCACGATTCCATATCCATGCAAGATATCATGGTAGATTTCAGAATTGAAGACCAACAAGGCAACAACTGTACGGATTTGTTCCAAATCAACACGCTTTCGTTAGACCAAATCACAAGCATTTCGGGAGACGGTAGCCTTGCCGCACAAACCAACGGAACGGCATTGGTGCAGTTTATCCCCACGAAAAATGCTGCTCCCACGGAACCTACTGTATATTCTTTTGGCGGCTCCTTCAGTTTCATTGATCCGTTTACTGGCGAAGGTTTAACCTATCCACTGCATCCAGTGGACATCACCGTCAATCCTAGCCCAGACCTTTATGTGGATATTATGATGCAGCGCGACATCCTTGGTGACGATGCTTTAACTTTGGGTGTGGTTGAGCCAAGTGTCCCTGCTGAACTGGGTATTATCATTCACAATCAAGGTGCTGGAACAGCTAAGAATGTAATATTAGAAACGGCAGAGCCACAAATCATTGACAATGAAAAAGGTCTTGCTGTCAGTTTCGGTTTATACGATGCTTCATTCAACGGCAGTCCGCGCCAACTCGGCCTTCATGATATTTCGTTTGGCAACATCGAAAGCGGACTGACCGCTGTGGGCGAATGGCGGTTCACCAGTTCTTTATTGGGGCATTTCGTTTCCTATCAAGCTAATTTGATTCATAATAGCAGCTATGGCAATCCCGATTTGAGCCTTGTGAGCCATCTCGACATTCACGAACTCATCCATCCGATATATGCCTACGGCAATCTTGACGACGGCATCAACGACTTCCTCGTGAACGACAATCCCGATGCCTACGATACGCCCGATTCAATTTATTTCTCGCATGGTGGAAAGACCTCGGTCAGTGTGGTGGACGAAATCGGGTTTGACCATCTGGTTTCCCCGTCGGACACCATTGTTACGCTCACGGTTGAGCCTTCACGAATCGGCTGGAACTATGGCGTGACGGACGACCCGGGAATGAACCAATACGACATCGTCAGTTGCATCCGCAACAACGACAACCAAGTCATCCCGCTGAACAATGTCTGGCTGACCTTTGTCACCATCCCCGACGGTGGAGATCCGGTTTATGAGAATAAGTTGCACATTGTGGATACCATCCCTGTCCAGCAAACGACCACTTATACTTTGGTTTTTGCCAAGAAGCCATCCAACCTCCGCATTTTCCATGGCAATGAGGATGAGTATTGGTCGAATGCCGCGAACTGGGAAGGCTACATCCTTCCACAAGCCGACGATGAAGTCCTCATCAATGGAATTTGCGAACTTGATGAAGATGCCGAAGTGTTCTCGCTGACCGTTGCGGAAAACCAATCCCTAACCATCCCCGAAGACAGAATCCTCACCGTTTCCGGCTCCTTAACCAATGCTGACGCATCAGGCTTGGTCATTGAGGAGGGCGGCCAACTGATGCACACCAACGCTGGTGCTCAAGGTACGGTGCAGAAGGCCATTTTGCCTTATACCGTTGGCACTAGAGACGGTTGGTATCTTGTCGCTTCGCCGCTTGTAGGGAATACGGCTGTGGCATCAGTCGCCGATATGCTTAACAACAATTACGACTTGTACTATTACGATGAGCCTACGCATTATTGGATTAACGAGAAAGATGCCAGCAACCACTTCACGGGATTGACAAATGGCAAGGGCTATATATATGCCAACAACGAAGAAGTTATGTTAGGATTTGAAGGCGAACTTCAAAGCGGCTCAGCTACAATCACTGTTTTGCTGAATTATACGGATGGCATTGATTTGGCGGGCTTCAATTTGGTGGGTAATCCGTATGCGCACAATGTCACCTCGTATGCTTCCGTCAATGTGGCCAACGGCTGTTATCAGATAAACGAGACCAAGGACGACTTTATCGTGAATGAAATCAGTGAGGCCAATCCGTTGAAGCCTGCTGAAGGTTTCTTTGTGAAGGCCACAGGCGAGGGCGCTTCGGTCACTTTCAATCCAGGACGCGGCGAAACAGCAAACCATAATGGTTCAATTTATGTGGAACTTTTGTACGATGGCAAACTCATCGACCGCCTCATCGTGAAGAGCGAGGGCAAACCTTTGAGGAAGTTTTCGTTGAACAATGGTCGAGCCAAAGTTTTTGCCATGCTAGACCATCGTGAAGTTGCCATTGTTCCTTGTGAAGGCAACGAGCAACCTGTTAACTTCAAGGCAGCGAGGAATGGCACATTCACCATCAATGTGAACACCAAAGGCATGGAGTTCAACTACCTGCACTTGATTGATAACCTTACTGGAGCGGATGTTGATTTGCTGGCCCTTCGACAGGCTCAGGGACCAATGAGTTACACCTTTGAGGCCAAGACAACCGATTACGATTCAAGATTCAAATTGGTGTTTTCTGTCAGTGGAGATGAAAACGACGAAGATGCACCTTTTGCCTTTATCAATAATGGAAATATCATTATTGTTGGCGCAGAGGCTGATGCCACATTACAGATTGTGGATGTGTTGGGGCGTGTGTTGGTCTGTAGGGACGCATCGAATGCGTCCGCCATATCCACCACGGGCATGGTTCCTGGCGTGTATGTGTTACGTTTGGTTGAAGGTGAGAAGGAGAGGACGCAGAAAATCGTCATTCAATAATTGTGATTTCGTAGGGGCGAACCCATGGGTTCGCCCTCATTAGAAGGGCAGACACGAGGGTCTGCCCCTACGGATACAAATTCCCCGAAGTCTGTCAACAACACGCTGCTTGAGAACAAGGCACTCAGTAGTCGTATCCTGCTTGAAAACATTCCGTCGGGGCAAGACTTTCTCGCAACGGTTATGGAAGCGATGAAGAAAAGCAAGCTGCTCGAAATCACCTATAAAGGTTACTGGAGCGAACACGAACATACATTTCCCGTGGCGCCCTATTGTGTGAAGTTGTTCCGTCAGCGTTGGTATCTGGTGGGCAATAGCATCCCTTCGATTTCCAGCAAGAAATCCTTTGGAATGGCGATGCTGTGGAAGTGTTGGAACCGCTTTGGTTACGGAAAGAAATGACCGGCACAGTGAAGCGGATGTGGAACAATTATAACAAGACTTTCTGATTTTTTTACACAGCATGAAAAAAACCACTATCTTTGCAGCCGCAAACGTGGAAAGATTTGATTTGATTGCAACCACAAGAAAAAATGCTAAACCAATGCTTTTTCCTTGGGTTCCTGAGTCATGAACTTGCCGAATGATCGAAGGACCCTTTCAGTCAACACTTCCCACACAAATTTCTTATTAACTAACTAATAAACAATTTGTTATGGGTTACTATTTCACCTCAGAATCCGTCTCGGAAGGCCATCCCGACAAGGTAAGCGACCAGATTTCGGATGCCGTATTGGACGAGATTTTACGTTATGATCCCACCTCAAAGGTGGCTTGTGAGACCTTAGTCACTACTGGATTGGTAGTCGTGGCTGGCGAAATCCGCACCAACGCCTACGTCGAGATTCAGGACATTGCACGCCGTGTCATCGACCGCATCGGCTACAACAAGTCGGAATACCAATTCGACGCCCAGTCGTGCGGCGTGCTTTCCGCACTGCACGGACAGTCGAACGACATCTATCAAGGCGTGGGCCGCACTAAGCCCCAAGACCAAGGCGCCGGCGACCAAGGCATGATGTTCGGCTTCGCCTGCAAGGAGACCGAGAACTACATGCCCCTCACCATCGACCTCTCCCACCTCCTGCTGATTGAGCTGGCCAAGATCCGTCGCGAAGGCAAGAAGATGACCTACCTCCGCCCCGATGCCAAGTCGCAGGTGACAGTGGAATACGGCGAAGGCTGGAAACCGCTCCGCATCGACACCATCGTCATCAGCACACAGCACGACGAGTTTGCCGACGAAGCGACCATGCAGAAACAAATCGAGGCCGACGTGCGCAACATCCTCATCCCAAGGGTGAAGAAGCAACTGCCCGCCCGCCTGAAGAAACTCTTCGGCGACGACATGAACCTCTATGTGAACCCGACGGGCAAGTTCGTCATCGGCGGCCCTCACGGCGACACGGGCTTGACGGGCCGCAAGATCATCGTCGACACC
>CALEMB010000058.1 GCA_937902805.1 uncultured Bacteroidales bacterium | reverse complement strand
GACCCATTGAACTACAACTCGTTTTTTTTCAGCCTGCATTTTGACCTATACGCCTTATTCGGGCTACTGGCCAATTTCTGCAGATTTAACGAAAACTCTTGATTATCGGTCACATCATTTCCTTTCAGGCCAATCGAATACGCTGTTATGCTTTTACCATAGACTTTTTCGTTCATAATCTTGTTGTGCAGAGCCTCACGATATGCCGAAATACTTCCATAATTCTCTGGATCTGTTTGGCTTGTAGCTGTGGATACATTATCCAAACCATCTGTAAAAGTTACCAAGGCAACGTTTTTCAACTTCGGAGGTTCTGCAAACGATTTCAGTTTTTGCAAAGCCGTATAATCGGCATAATAAAGTCCCGTTCCCATTCCAGGGGCCAAGCCATCAATGAAATCTGTAAACACCCAAGAAGTCGAGCTGTTCAATAATTTGATTTCTTTGGTGTAAAGTTGTTGGTTAAAACCGATAATCCCCAAATAGACACCTTCATTTGTTGGAGAAGAGCCTCCACCATTTCCTCCATTGTTGTTTCCCCCATTATTTGGGTCTTTTGTACATCCAGCAATGCAAACAACCATCACAGTTAGCACTATTGTTACTATTGCCTTTGTGAATTTCTTCATAGAATTTCTTTTTCGGCTTCCAGTCCCTAAAACCCGGAGAATCCTTGTTCCCCAGTTTGTTACACAAAAGAAGCGTGGAACTGACTATGTTAGTTCTAAGTCGGAGGTTGTAGGAAAGACCTTTATAAGAGAAATAATATAGCGTCCACGCTAAACGCGCAGCCACTATGCTATCTCGCTTATAAGTCTTGAACTTCCTACATTCCCGACTTTGAGACAAGCATAACGCTTCTATAAAACGGACTTGGCACACCAAATCCAAGCGCAAAAGTAGAAATATTTTGCAAATGAAGCGATAAAAAACAGATATTTTTCCTACTTTTGTCCCCAACAACTGATAACTGAACAACTGCCAACTATGAACTTAATCGCTCCTTCCCTACTCTCCGCCGACTTCCTTAACTTGGAAGACGACATTGAGATGGTCAACCGCAGCGAGGCCGACTGGTTCCACTGCGACGTGATGGACGGCCGTTTCGTGCCCAACATCTCCTTCGGCATTCCCATCGTGCAAGCCATTAAAAAGAAAGTCCAGAAGCCCCTCGATGTCCATCTGATGATTGTGGAACCCGAGAAATACTTCGAAGCCTTCGCCAAAGCTGGTGCCGACATCATCACCTTCCATTACGAAGCCTGCAACCACATCCACCGTGCCGTGCAGCAAATAAAGGCGTTGGGCGTGAAAACTGGCGTGGTGCTTAACCCGCACACACCTGTTTGCGTCCTGGAAGATATCCTCGGCGACTTGGACTTGGTGCTTCTCATGTCGGTGAACCCGGGCTTTGGCGGGCAACAATTCATCGAACGCACATACGAAAAGATCCGCAAGCTGCGTTTGATGATTGCCGAGCAAAACGCCACTGCGCTCATCGAAGTGGATGGCGGTGTCAACACACAAAACGCCAAGGCTCTGTTTGAGGCTGGCGCGAACGTGCTGGTGGCGGGCAATGCGGTGTTTAAATCAGAGAATCCTATGGAAACGATTAGGGAGTTGAAAAACAAATAAGCTATCAGCCATCAGCAGTCAGCTATCAGCTTGGTTTCACCTGCTGACGGCTGATTGCTGAAAGCTGAAAGCAAAATATACCGAAACACAAACAGTTCAACAATAAATAAACAATCAAACAACTAAAACATGAGTGACAACATCTTAAAACTCAAGCCAGAAGGCATTTGGAAAGAGTTCAACGGCATCCTTGGTGTGCCGCGTCCGTCGAAGAAAGAAGCCAAAATGGTGGCTTACCTCGAGAAATGGGCGAAAGACCATAAAGTCAAGTACGTCAAGGAAGAGTGCGGCAACATCATCCTGACCGTTCCTGCCACCAAGGGTATGGAAGACCGCCAGACCGTCATCCTGCAAGCCCACATGGACATGGTGTGCGAGAAGAACGGTGACAAGAAACACGACTTCGAGAAAGACCCCATCGAGCCTGTCATCAAGGGCGAGTGGCTGCATGCCAACGGCACCACCCTCGGTGCTGACGACGGCATCGGCGTGGCTGCGGCTTTGGCCGTCATCGCTGACCCGAAAGTGGAACATGGTCCCATCGAGTGCATCTTCACCGTCGACGAAGAGACTGGCCTCACTGGCGCCATGAAACTCGACCCGAAGGACTTCACCGGCCGTATCCTCCTCAACCTCGACAGCGAGGACGAAGGCGAAATCTTCATCGGCTGCGCCGGCGGTATGGACACCATCATTAAGGTGTGGTACGAACTGGAGCCCGCTCCGGAAGAAAACACCGCTTTCCGCATCACCGTCAGCGGCCTGAAAGGTGGCCACAGCGGCGACGACATCAACAAGAACCTGGCCAACGCCAACAAGCTGCTGACCCGCATCCTGTGGCAAGCCACCACTTGGTTCGACCTTGCTCTCTACGACTTCCAAGGTGGCAACCTGCGCAACGCCATCGCCCGTGAAGCAACGGCAGTGGCCTACATCCCGAACGACTGCATCGATGACTTCAAGCACTATGTGAAGGATATGGAGAAGCACTTCAAGCAAGAGTACCAAGTGACCGAGCCCGGACTGAAAGTTACGGCTGAAGTCGCAGAAGTGCAACCCGACGTCGTCATCGACGAAATGTCGCAGTTCAACCTGCTGAACGGCCTCTACGCTTGCCCGCACGGCGTCATCGCTATGTCGCAGACCATCCCGAACTTCGTTGAGACCTCTACCAACCTCGCTTCATGCAAGAAGAAGGAAGGCTATTTCTTCATCCAGACCTCACAACGTAGCTCCATCGAGTCGTCGAAGCAAGACATCGCCAACATGGTGGAAGCCGTGTGGAGCCTTGCTGATGCCGATGTGGAGCACACCGACGGTTACCCGGGCTGGGCACCCAACCCCAACAGCGCCATCTTGGACATCGCTGTAGCCTGCTACAAGAAGCGCTTCAAGAAAGACCCGAAGGTGCGCGCCATCCACGCCGGACTGGAATGCGGCCTCATCGGCGACAAGATTCCGGGAATGGACATGATCAGCTTCGGTCCCACCCTGCGCGGCGTGCACTCGCCCGACGAGCGTTGCGAGATCAAGACCGTCCAGATGTTCTGGGACTTCATGTGCGACATTCTGAAGAACGTGCCTAAGGCAGAAGCATCGAAAGCCAAGAAGGCTGTGACTAGTCCTAAATAACCGTTACAGGTTTTACAGGGCAAAAATAGTAAATCTCA
>CALEMB010000057.1 GCA_937902805.1 uncultured Bacteroidales bacterium | reverse complement strand
CTTCGTCCTCTCTTCCGTTCCGAAAGCGGGTGCAAAAGTACTACCTTTTTCCGAATTGGCAAGCACTTTTTTCAAATATTTTTCTTAAATAGTGTATTCTGTTGGTTTTCAATGAGAAAAACATCTATTTTATACTAAAAACACACAAATCTTTCACCTATTTATATATATAAGCGAACATTTTTACGGCAAAAACGCATCCTCAATATGTTCAATCACCGGCTCACCATCTCGAAAAATGATGGAAATAATGTCAAATCGAGTTTCCAGATTCAGATTATTTCGTAAGATGTATGAATTTGCTGCCGAAATAAGGCACCTTTGCTTTTGCTTTGTCACAGCGATGTCAGGGTCACCATATTCATCGGTCTGACGCGTCTTTACCTCCACGATGACCAACTCCTTGCCGTCCTTAGCAATGATGTCGATCTCTTTGTGGCGATTGCGCCAGTTACATTCCAGGATTTCGTAACCTTTCTCCGTCAGGTGATTGACTGCGAGTTCCTCGCCTAATTTGCCGAAATCGTTATGTGCTGCCATAATATGGTCTTTACCTTGTTTCTCCGCTCATAGATTCCCTCTATCCCTCCTGCCCTCGCTGGAATGACATGAGCTGGCTCAACTCTAAACTCTAAACTCTCAACTAATAATTATATCCTTTCCCCACCTTCATCTTTTCCGTCTGGTAATGACCGAGATAGACGATGCCCAGGTTGCCGTCGATGGCGATTTTGTCGCCCATCTTCAACGGATGGCCGTTGAGCTGGCCAAACTCATCGTCAACGTCAACTTCGAGGCCGTCGCAACTGACCACACAGACCTTACCGAGACGCACCGCAGTGACTGCCGCATGCGAGGTGGCACCGCCACGCGCCGTCAACAGGCCGTCGCAGTCGAAAATCATGCCGATGTCGTCGGGAACAGTGTCGGGACGGACCAAAATGACTTGGCTGTCGGGATGCTGTTCTCTCAGGGTCTTAATCTGTTCAGCATTAAATGCTGCCAAACCGTTCATGGCACCACCGCCAATGCCCATACCGTGACCTAACTGATGCATCTCGTCGGGCGACAATACAAAGGCGGTCTTCTCCTCTTCGGTCTTGAGGTCTTGGTCGCGGATTTGCAGGATGTGGAAGTCTTCGGGGTTGTCGGACTCGAAGGTGAACTCCATCTCCTGCGGGCTGTAGCCGAGGTCCTCGGTGAGTTCGACGGCGATGGAATAGATCTTCTTATAGATATCGGGCAACAGGACTTGCATGGAAGGTCCTTCCAAGCCTGCGGCTTTGCGTTGCGTCTCGCCAATCGGCAGGGGCTTGACCAAGCCACCGACAATGTCCTCACCTTGGCTGCGCAAAGTGAAGTCACCATAGAGGTGCACGCCCGGACGCTCACGGTGCGGGTTCTGCGTGAACACCACGCCCGAGCCAGAGGTCTCGCTGCGGTTACCGAAAATCATCTGCTGGACGATGACGGCGGTACCCCAGTTTTCGGAGATGCCCAAATGACGACGATAGGCCAAAGCACGCTCGGAGTTCCACGACTCGATGACCATGTTGACACAATCTATCAGCTGCTTGAACGGGTCCTGCTCGAAGGCCACACCATGGTCGGCAAGGACACGCTTATAGGACTGCGCCACCTCGCGCATCTGGTCAATGCTGAAGTCCGCCTTCACCTTCACATTGTTTTTCTGCTTGTAGGCATTGATTTCGTCGTCGAAGACATCGCGCTCGATGCCCTTGGCCATACCCCAGCTTTGCAGGAAACGGCGGTATGAGTCCCAGATGGCCCACGCCTTTTCGGGGTCGGTGGCAATAGCCTCCACCTGCTCGTCGTTGAGGCCCACGTTCAAGAAGGTGTCCATGGCACCCGGCATAGAGATAGCCGTACCCGAACGCACCGAAACCAGCAGCGGTGCCTCGGGATTACCGAACATGCGACCACTGATGCGTTCCAGTTCCTCGATGTGCTTGCGAATCATGCCGTGAATCTCAGTGCGCAGCTCGGGGATGGTGTTGATGGTCTCGTTGCGGCGGAAAGTCTCTGTAGTGATGACGAAGCCCGGAGGCACGGGCATACCATGTAGGTAGAGATTTTTCAGGTTGTTGGCCTTATTGCCGATGAAGACCTGGTTGTCCATCTTGGGCGTCCTTTCCCAGAACGGGCTAATCAGCATCTCGGAATTGTAAGTCATGATGTCGCTGATAAGCTTCTCGTTCAGTGTGGTTTCCATAGTACGCAGCGAAGCCAGAATGCGACCGATGAAGTTGTCCAAAGGCTGCATCAGGAAAGCGTCAGAGAGCAAATCACGGTGGAATTCCTCTGATTTTTTGCTGATAAGAGCCGTCGTTTCACGCTCGCTTAGCTTCCCTTCTGGGTCAAAAAGTTGCGGGATAACGATTTTCAGAGGATATTCGTACGACTTCAAGAAGTACTTGATGATGATGCGGCGCACGTCCTCAGCGATGAACTGGAAGATATTGATGTACTGACCAAAGGAGAAGCTTCGTGACGTCAAACTATATCGCAGCATGTCGAGTTTCGAGTTGAAACTTTGGTTGGTGATGCCGTCCAATTCGAGGCCGTTGCGGAAGAATTCAAGGATTCTATATATCTGATCCAGTGTGCGTTCCGAGATATATTCCAGATTAATGCTCTGCACCACCTTCTCCATGAGTTGGGTGGCCACGCGCTCCAGACGGAAAGTCAGACCCATGGCCTCGAACTTGTTCTCGCGGTAGGTGCCATACATTGACGGGATACCGATGGCAATATGGCGCTTGTGGTAGATATTCTCCCAACCTTCGCTTTGTTCGGGGTTGAAAATCACGGTCTTAAGCTTGTTCATGAAGGCGTAGATCATCGTCAATGATTTGGCGAAGTCCTTCTTCTTATAGGCTTCCTCAAACTCGTCGATTTCCTCGTCGGGGATAAAGGGGAAGCTACGCAGCGAACTGAAGATGTTCACCGACTCGAAACTGTATTTCTCCCGCAGGTAGGCATATAAGTCGCGGATATCCATGAGGCGAGCATGTTCACGCTGGCTGATTTCGTCATCCAACTCAAGTCGGCGGGTGGCTGATCCGATGAGACTTTCGTAGTCATCGCGAGATAGCATCAGCACATCCTCAGGGTTGAGGCAGGCTATCTCACACATCGTCTGCACCAGGTTGTGGACATGCACAAACCATGTGCTTTCCTTGTCGATGCTTTCGAAGACATTGTTGGGCAGGATGGGTTTCAACGGGTCGAGGTTGCCATCGCTCCAGAATTTGAACACGTCGAAAGTTAGGCTGATGAGGGTGTTGTTGCTTTCGGTGTGCACCTGTTTGCGAAGGAAATGCACCAGCTTGTCTTGACGGCCCGAAATCTCATCCATGTTGGTGGTCACGTTACGGATTTCGCCCTCGGCTCCTATTTCGTTGAAGTAGACGGGGAAGATGCGCGTCAGCTGTTTCACCTTTTTATAATAAGGCGTGATGTTGGAGTTCAACACCTTCGTGATTTCCCGTTGGAAGAGGTCGGTGTCGCTGAGGAAGATGCCACCCAGTTTCAGGTTGACAATCAAAGCGGAGAGCAGTTTGTCCAAGGGCGACTTGGCGTGCTCAATCAGTTCCAGCCACACGCGGATGTTCTTGATATGGTTCTCATCCACAGAGAGTTGCCAATCCTCTCCAACAAATACATTGCCTGGCGTGACGAAGCCGAAAGCGATGAGTTTCTTTTCGAAATAGTTGACGATTTCCTTCATCTCGGTCTGGTCGACATCGATGATTTTCAGGCCCAAGGTGAGCTGGAAGTCGAGCACCGCCGACATGTAGTCTTGTTTCAGTTCCTCGGCGAGGTCGAAAATCGTGTCGATGAACGGAATCAGTTCCTCTTGCGGCATCTCGTCGATGGCGTCGCGCATCATGCGGTCCATGTTCCAGATGAGGCGTTCGCGCTGATTCTCCATACCTGGCAGATGCAGCAGGAAGAAGACATAATGGAACTTGGTGATGAAATGTGGGAAGGCCTGCTCCGACTCGGTGAAACGCTTGGCAATCTGCTCGAAATGTGGCATATCTGTCAATTTCTCCCAAGTGTCGGCAGCGTTCAAGTCAGCATTCAGTTGGGCAAAATAGGGTTGGCCGATTTCGTCGCCAACCGTTTTGATTTCCTCGTCAGTCAGCAAAGTCTTCTTGCTCTCCACCCAGCTCTCCACTTGCGAGGTCTCTTGCCAGTAACGGTAGTTTTCTTGCAACATCATACGCAACAGATGGCAGGCGGCATCCTTGAAACGCTCATCGCGTGCCACCTTGTCAAGATAACGGCCCGCGTGTTTTGTGGCCAAGATGAAGACGTCTTTGTTGCCCGCAAAGGTGTCGTTCAGAATGTTGAAGACAGTATCTATAAGGTCATTGCGAGCGGAGCGCGGCAATCCATTACCGTCAGTTGTAGGCTGGATTGCTTCGTTCCTCGCAATGACGGAAACGCCGGGTAGCGACGCATCACCTTGCAATGTAGCCTCTTGTCTGGATTGCTTCGTCGTTCCTCCTCGCAATGACGTAAACACCTTGTCGGCAAACTCCATCAAGGTAATGATGACGTTGAGCCTCAGCTTCGCTGCCACCTCGGGTTTCAGCAGGCTGTGCATCATCTCCAAGGGGATGTGCAGGGCATCGGCGGGGATGTCTTCACGGGAATAGAACCAGAAGTCATCTAACAACATCTTGCGCAGTTCCTCCGTCACAAAAGTATGGTTCGACAAAGGATGATGGTATTCGGTAATACATTCCTTCGCCCTTTTGTTAATGCCAAAGTATTTGGCAGACAGGTCGATAAAATGTTGGTGTTCTTCGGGAATGAAAATATCTTTATATCTAGTCTGTTCCAGATTGGCCTCAAGGGCTTGGGATTTAAAAGTTTCGGACATGATGTTAATATTACTGCTTTAAGAGTTCCAAAGAGTGAGACTCGCTTCTACAATACAATTACTGCAAAAATAAAAAAATTACCAATACACCTACATTTTTCCTAGACTAGATAATCTCGTCATTCCATAACGCCTTGAAAAAGTCTGTCACATAGTACAAATCAATCTCTCCACTTCGGCGACTGATTCGGTCGCGCGACACAAGAACCTGCTTCACGTTCGGATGCTCTTTGGCAAATTCGACAAGACCTTTCTTGTGATTGGTTTGCATCGAGTCAGCCGATTTGATTTCAATGGCCACCCGAGCATCACCGATGACGGCATCCACCTCAATGTCATCGTAGGTGTGCCAATAAGTCAACTTTTCCTCGCTGTTTTTGTAGCCAAGATAAGCCACAATCTCTTGCATTACAAGATGTTCAAAGGCGTGTCCATATTCAGGTGTCTTGGGGGCAAGATGATGGCGACCAGTCAAATAGTTGGCAATGCCCACGTCAAAAAAGTAGAATCTTGATGCCTTGGTGAGTTTTCTCTTGATGACTTTCCGATAAGCCGGCACTTCAAAACCCAACAACGTATCGCAAAGTATCTTGTAATAGGCTTTGACCGTGTTCGCCGAAACGCCGCAATCGGCAGCCACATTCTCATAATTGAGCATTTCGCCGTCCGAGATGGCGGCCACTTCCAAAAAACGGATAAAGTCATCCACCTTTTGCACGGCGGCTTCCTCTATGATTTCTTCCTTCAGATAGAGTTCGATATAGGATTTGAGTCGGTTGCGGGCGTTGGCCACCACATAATGCCTTGGAATCATGCCATTCTGCATGGGGCG
>CALEMB010000056.1 GCA_937902805.1 uncultured Bacteroidales bacterium | reverse complement strand
CTCGATCTGGACGGGATCGCGACCGGTGCGCCGCCGTCCTTATTTTTGGTGGCTGGTGCAACAATTCGGGCATCAAGCCTTTCTACCATGTCTCAATCGCCGACTCCTCCTATAACTCCCAAAGATATCCCACCGACTATCCCTATTGTGACATGAATGGCGACAGCCTTGCAGACCTGGCTATCAGCCGCATCACTGCAAGAGACCCAAACGAATATCGCATCTTCGTGGAGAAGACCATCCAATATGAGAGCAATCCACCCACCGATCCCAACTATTATGACCGCCCCATTTTCTCAACAGGACATGAAGCCAACAAATGGTTCTTGCTCGGGACACAGAGCATCCACGGTTTCCTCACAGACAAGGTTGGTAAGCATCCTACCAACCTCTACATGGTCAACTCGGGTTCCATCCCTACCTCCACATGGTCGACAGGTTATAATGCCGCAGTTGTAGTGGATTATTTCGGTCCCAATGGACAGAATTATATTCAAGAAACCCCTGCCTACATGGACGATTGGGTGACTAAGAACGACTCGATACTGTTATATGACGCGCTCAACGAAGGCTCTTTCCTGACCATGTACCGCGACCACTCTAATGCCAATGCCTGGTGGAACCCGAAATTCAAATCCCAGTACATCGAGCCTATGCTCCATGGACTGCCGACCTTCGTATTCTCCATCAGCTGTAGCACCACAAGATTCGATCAGCCGTCATACAGATGCATCATCGATGCCTTCTGCGTCAAGGACCACAGCGGTGGCATTGGCGGCATCGGTGCGGCCACCCTCACCCACTCCTATTTCAACGACATCCTCGCTTGGGGCATGTTCGACTGCATCTGGCCTGATTTCATGCCCGAGCATGGTGGCAACACGCCTCCCCCATTCGTCAGACCCTCCTATTTCTTGTCGGAAGCAAAGCATTATTATGCCTATCATGTGTTTCTGCCCAATTGGTGGCCCGAAGTCGACCAGTCACAGATGAACCTGTTCAGCTATACCGGTGAGACTTATCTCAACCTTTTCACCGAGGTGCCCCAGCCCATTGACATCACGCATGACCTTTACTGCAGGGCAAACGAAAACCAATTCACCGTGACGGCAGAAAATGGCGCTGTCATCTGTCTTTCGAAAGACGGCGAAATCATCGCCGTGTCCCAAAGCAACGGTCAGCCCTGCGTTTTCACTTTGCCCCAGATGGAAGTAGGCGAGCGTTTCATTGTCACCGCCACCAAGCAAAACCACTTCCGTTACGAGTATGAGGTGCCCATCATCCCCAGCAGCGGCCCTTACGTAGCCATTGAGCAGAACGGCTTGCTGGTCGAGAATGATTTCGACGTCCTCCATAGCGGCGAAAACGCACACATCGGCCTCAAGCTCCACAACTATGGCAGCAGCACAGCCTCGAACATCACGATGACGCTCTCATGCAATTCACCCTACATTGAAATCACACAAGACACGCATCAACATCAAAACATCGCGGCAAACCAAACCGTCACTGTTGACGACGCCTTCCGTTTCAACATTGCCGACGACATCCCTGACATGACCGAAGTGACCTTCACCTTCCATATCAACGATGGCGGCAGCAACAAGGCATTTAACATCGTGCAGAGCATCGCCGCGCCTTCCTTCGTTGTGAAACCTATCATTACCTATACAAACACAAACCAAGAGTCGGTTCTTCAGCTCGTCCGCGAAGACATCACGGACATCCATGTGCAAATTGCCAATGAAGGCCATTTCAACAGCGGCCCCTACCTTGTGCAATTTGAGACGTTGGCACCCTTCATGACATCCAACTCGCCTGTGCTCACCTTCGACGCCCTCGAAAAAGGTAATGTCAACGAATTAGTCTTCAGGGTGCAAGCTCACCCAAGCCAATTCAACGAAGCTTGGGTTAACGCCATCATCCAGGTCAGCGACGGCATCCGTCAAACCACTATGGACACCCTTCTGCCCTACGGCGGCTTCAACGAGAGCTTCGACCCGGCCTATTTCAACTCGCACGACTGGCAGATGTCGGATAACGCCGATTGGTCGGTCACGAACGAGGAAGCTTATAGCGGGGATTACAGTGCTAGATCAGGCTCCATCACCCACAACGAATCCAGCTCAATGTCCATCACCAAGGAGACCCAAGCCACCGAAATCATCTTCTATAAGAAACTCTCGTCAGAAGCCAACTATGACAAACTGCACTTTTACATCGACGACGAAGACTTGGGCGAATGGTCGGGCATCAAGCGTTGGGGCGAAGAAAGGTTCTCCGTGCCCCAAGGCACCCACACCTTCAAGTGGTCCTACATTAAAGACTATTCGGTGCATTTTGGCCAAGACTGCGCTTGGGTCGACGAGATCAACATCTTGCCCGGACACACCGCCATTGCCTATTCCGGTGGTACCATTACAGGTTGCACGGGCGAAAGTGTCCACATCAACTGCAACTACGCCTATGATTATCGTGGAGTGGAATGGACCACTGAAGGTGACGGCACTTTCGATGACATCAACGCCTTGCATCCTGTGTACACGCCTGGACCGAACGACATCGCCAATGGAGGTGCTTCGCTACAGCTCCGTGTCGACAACAACTTCAGTCCATTGCAACTGATCCTCACCGATGTCATCGATTTGGGCAATGAAATTGTCGGTGACGAAATGATCAACCTTGACAACACCATCAACCACTACTCCGTGCAAAAAATCAATGGTGTGGAGTATGTTTGGCAGCTGGAGCCAGCAGAGGCAGGTTTCATCGTCAACCACGGCAACGCCATCGACATCGTCTGGGACTTCAGGCACAGCATTACCGAAGCCACCCTCACCGTCACTTCCGAATCAGGTTGCGTCCAAGA
Source organism: uncultured Bacteroidales bacterium (assembly GCA_937902805.1). Classification (GTDB taxonomy): domain Bacteria; phylum Bacteroidota; class Bacteroidia; order Bacteroidales; family F082; genus Limimorpha. Next base: position 2,847 of record CALEMB010000056.1, on the reverse strand, counting down.
GACACTTAGCAAGACCATTGTTATCAGCCTCGTATCCGTTGCAGAGGGAAGCTTGTCAAGTTTCAGCCTCTATCCCAACCCCACCGAGGGCAAGATCAATCTCGTCGTGGGTCAAGACTTCCAAGGCAAGTCGGTTGTCGAAGTGTACAATATCCTAGGCACACGCATGATGGACAAGACCTTCCAGAACCTGACGAAAGGCCAAAGCATCGCTTTCGACCTGCAACACTATGCACCTGGCCTCTACATCATCAAGCTCTGCAACGACGAAGGTTGCTGGAGCCAAAAGGTGAGTGTCAGATAAGACCCTTTGCCATGAAACGGGTCATACTACTATTCAGCCTTATTCTCGCATTCGCAATGTTGAATGCACAAGAGGTGTATCGTTTCCGCAGCGATGCGCCACAAGGTATCAGTGTGACCCGTAGCACTGCTTCTCAACTTTCGCTGCATTACTCCATCCAGGAGCTTGGCATCGCCAACATTGAAATAGATGATGTGAGAGGGCAAGAGATCATTTTGAAGGGACAGTTTGCCCCCAATGCCGAAGGGCTTCCCAACCTGCCCGTCGTGAACCGATATGTTGCCATCCCACGAGGTGCCACCGTCAGTCTGCAAGTGCGGGAAAACGCCAGCACTATGCTGACCAACATCGAGCTGCTGCCGGCGATGCCCGCCCAATGCGACTTGGACGATGAAGACGTCAAGCTGCGCTGGGATGCCAGCATCTTCAGCAAAGATGCCAACTTCCCCACAGAGAACATGGTGCTATCGACACCCACTCAGATACGTAAGCTCGACGTGGTGATGCTCAGTGTGACGCCTTTCCGCTACAATCCCGTGAAGAAGACGCTGGAAGTGATTTACGACATCGACATCGACATCCGTTTCGAAGGCGGCAACGGGCAATTTGGAGAAAGCCGCTATTTCAACCCCGACTGGACGCACATCCTCCGCAATCTCGTCATCAACAGTGAGATGATTCCCACTACAGATTATTATAGTCTGGTCAAGTCCGCCCCTGAACGCGACGAGGAGGGTTGCGAATACCTCATCATCTCGCTCGACGACCCCGACATCCTGGCTTGGGCCGATACCCTGAAAGCCTTCCGCACGAAGCAAGGCATCTTGACGAAAGTGGTGACGGTCACGGAATGCGGAGGCAACTATTCCAACACCATCCACAATTACCTCGTCAACGCCTATAACAATTGGGCCATTCCGCCTGCGGCCGTCCTCATGTTCGGAGGGGCATACGGCAATGTGTACCTCGATCCTTATTTCCTGTGGACCATCCCCGAAACCGGCCAACAATCCTCTCATTATCCCACAGACTACCTTTATTGCGACATGAACAACGACTTTCTGGCGGATATGGCCATCAGCCGTATCACTGCGAGAAACTTGAACGAATATCGTATCTTCGTCGAGAAGACCATCCAATATGAAAGCGCCCCGTCCACCGATGCCGCCTTTTATGACCATCCCATCATCACATCGGGGTACGAGGGAAACAAATGGTTCATGATTACATCACAAAGCGTGGACGGCTTCTACCGCAACAAACTCGGCAAGCATCCCACCAACCTATACTTTTCCTACATGGGACCCCCTACCGATTCCATTTGGTCAATAGGCTACAACACAGAAGTGCTGCTGGACTATTTTGGTTCCAATGGACAGAATTACATCCCACAATCCATGAACGAACTGCATGACTGGAGAACCAGCAATGATCCAGAACCGTTGATTAATGCCCTCAACGAAGGTTCGTTCCTGACTATGTACCGTGGCCACGCCTGCCATAATTTTTGGTACTATCCCCATTTAGATTTCCCGAGGGCCATGTCCCTTCACAACGAGCATCCCACCTTCGTTCTCTCCATAACTTGCCATACTTCATGCTACAACCAATACGGCCCAAACGACAGATGTCTCGTCGACGCTCTCTGCATCAATGAGAACGGTGGCGCCGTGGGCGGCATTGGGGCGACCGATTTAACCCATTCCTATTTCAACGACATCCTTGCATGGGGTATCTACGACTGCATCTGGCCCGATTTCCTGCCCGACATGGGCGGCGATACGCCACCTGAATTCGTAAGGCCGTCCTATGTGTTGACGGATGCAAAGCTTTATTTCGCCTACCATTACTTCCTACCCAATTATTGGAGTGATATCGAGTCTTCCACCATGTGCCTTTTCGGTTACACGGGCGAGACCTACCTCAACCTGTTCACCGAGGTACCACGACCGATACGAATCACACATGAGCCCGACTGCCCAGAAGACGCAAGCGAATACACTGTGACCGCGGAAGAAGGCGCCGTTGTCTGTCTGTCAAAAGACGGAGAAATCATCGGTGTAGTCAGAAGCAATGGGCAGCCTTACACCTTCACTTTACCTCAGCTAGAAGAAGGCGAGCACTTTACCCTCACCGCCACCAAGCAAAACCGTATCCGTTACGAGTATGAGGTGCCCGTCGTTGCCAGCAGCGACCCCTTCGATGTCATCGAAAGAAGCGCAAGTTTCGCTCTTTACCCCAATCCTACCGAGGGCATGGTCAACCTAGTGATGGGACAAGACCTGCAAGGCAAGTCAGTGGTGGAAGTGTACAATATACTAGGCCACCGGATGACGAGCAAGGCCTTCCAGAACCTGACGAAAGGCCAAAGCATCGCTTTCGACCTGCAACACTATGCACCTGGCCTCTACATCATCAAACTCTGCAACGACGAAGGTTGCTGGAGCCAAAAGGTGAGTGTCAGATAGCCTCTGTCCACTCACGAAAAAATTTGACTTATAGGTCATTTTGCAGGCTGCGATGTATGCTGAAGCCCAATGGAT